>JACQPI010000152.1 GCA_016207585.1 Elusimicrobiota bacterium
ATGGGCGCCGAGATCAGCGTGGTCGGCACCGCCGCGCCTTCCGTCGACCACCCGGAGGACAGGCCGGCCGCGTTGTAGGCCCGAACCCGGTACGTGAAGAACTGCCCGGCCGGGCGGGGGCGTTCCGTCACATTCACGGTCGAATTGCCGACTTGGTACGAGTTGTTGATCGCTCCGCGCGCCCTGACGGCGGGGATCAAGGCGATCGTATGCCAGACGGGATCGGTTCCCGCGCGCTCCTGCAGCTCGTAGTACGCGGCGCCCGACTCGGGATCGGATGCCATGGCCCAGGAGAGGAAGTAGGAGCTGCCCCCCGCGGTTCCCGGCGGAACGTTCGGGATGACCGTTCCGGGGGCGCTGGGAGGCGTGGTGTCTATGCGATAGATCGCCAAGGACCTTCCGAGCGACGATGGGATGTACGTGGTCGGGTTGCCGGCCGGGCCCGTGAAGCCGCGCACCGAGACGATGATCGCCTGGTCGCTGACCGACTCCCCCTTGAGGTGCGTCTGTGGAAGGGAGCCGTCGCAGCCGCGCCCGCTGTTGCCGGGGCAGCCGCTCTGCGGCGTCACCCGCAACAAGGTATTGCTCACGCGGGTCACCGCGATGATCTCGGCCCCCACGAAAATCTTTCCGATCTCGGCGAGGCCGCTGGTATCCTCGACCGAGATCGAGGTGTCGGAAGGCCCGATATTGGCGCTCAGATGGACCACCTTGGGAACCGGCAGTCCCAGGCCGTCCAAGGTCCCGGTCGTGCTCGATCCCGTGTGGCGCCAGAAGCTCGAGAAGAAGGTGGGCGTCGAGTAGTTTATCCCGGCCGCCAGCTGGTAGCCGGTCACCGTGGAGGTCGGCACGGCCCAGGAGACCGAGATCCGGGTCGTGTTGTTCAACCAAGAGTTGATCGCCAGCCCCTGGTCCGAGATCGGATAGCTGTTGTCGTTGATATCCACGAGAAAGAAAATGGGCTTGCCGGAGCCGTCGTCGACGATCTTATCCGGCATCCCGTCGTGATTGAGATCCACGTCCAGGATGCCGTCGCCGTCCATGTCGACGGACGGCATGCCGGTCCCGTCGAGGCTTGTCTCCTTCAGGAAGCCGCTCCCCGTGAAATCGAAGTTGTCCGGCAGGCCGTCCCCGTTGACGTCCAAGAGCGGCTCCCGGGTCGCCGCGAGCTCCGCGGCGAACGCCAATCCCTTATAGGGAGTGCCGTCCCTGTTGATCCAAGTCCCCGAATCCGGGACCGGATGGCCGTTCAAGTCGCGCAGGACGTTCCCTTGGCCGTCGCGCTTGACGTAGACGGGATAACCGTTGGACGCGACGGTCACCGACACGTTCTGGCGCGTCAACGGAATGACCGCGGGCGCTATCTGGACCAGCGAGGAACGCAGGCGCAGCGGGGTGGGCACGCTGGCGTCGGGAGCGGCGGTGATCTGCGCCGAGTTCGGGCCGATCATATCGTTGAAATTCTCGAGAGAGAAACCCACCTGATCGCCCAGGGTCGAACGGCCCGTCACGTCCAGGGATCCCAGGTCGGCCGCGATGAACACGGTGACCGGCGCGGTCGTGACGGTCAGGTATGGAATGCCCCCCACGCTCAAGTTGACCAGCGCCAGGCCGTTGTCGAAGGATATCGAGCCTCCCGGATAGCCGGCGTGGATCACGGCGCCGATGAGGCGGTCCGTATTGGGCGTGAAGGCCCCGTCGCCGTTGTCGGTCCAGACGCTCACGCGCGAGGCATCGCCCCGCGCCGTCCCGGGAACGGGCGGGCTCTGGACGGTCCCCAACTGGCTCAGGCGCAGCTGCGCGATGCGAACAAAATCCGAATTGACGTTCATCGTCAGCTGCTCGAGCGGGATGTTCGCCTGGCCGCCGGTCGCGGCCGAGGGAGCGATGCTGCGCCCGCTGATCGTAAGGCTCAGCGGAGAGATGAACACCTGCGTTCCTCTATAGGGGTATGCCTGGCTCGTCGTGCCCAGAGGCAGGTTCTTCTCCACGTTGACGCGAACGACCGGAGTCGTATCCTTCGGCTGCTGCACCGTGATCCAGGTCCGGTTCTGGATATTGACGCCGACGGCGTCGTTCTTGACGGCGGTCGCGCCGATGTCGAAGCTCACGAAGAAGGAGGCGGCGGTGGGGGCAAGAGTCTGAGCGTTCGCCAGATCGACGACCAGCTGGAGGTTCTGATCGTTGGTTTGATCGAATAGGTCGACCTTGCGAACGTTGACTCCCGCGGCGTGAGCGACGACGGGCGTCACCCCCGACCCCAGGATGTCCCCGCGGGAGACGATCGTCACGGTGGGGTACAAGACGCCGCCGACGAACGTGGAGCCGTAGCCGCCCCCGAACGTCATGAGCTCCGCGCCGCTGACATATACCCTGCCGAACCCCCCGGAGGGAAAGCCGACGGTCGAGCCGAGCACCATCGCAAACGGCGTCGCCTGGGCGGCCGGGATCGGGCTCTGCAGGACGGTATTGACCTCCGAGATGTTGAGGTCCGAATTCTCGTCGAGCATGTCGCTTTGGTCGATGTCCCTCCAGATGCGCACGAAGCTGACGTTCGTGTTTCGACCGAAGGGCTTGTCCTCGTCCTGGCTGCCGCCGGAGCGCTCCAGGCGGATCGCCTTCCAGGACGCCAGGGCGACGTCGGTCGCCAGGTTGAACCGCAACATGGAAACGTTGCGCTGCGCCTGGACGACTCGGGTGATGTTCTGGGTCAAGATGAGGTCGTTGACTCCCAGGGTCACCAGGGACGACACCTCCTGCACCGTCATCAGGGGGCTGCTTTGGAAGGAAGCCGCGGAGAAGCCGACCGCGTGCGGCACTTGGACCGTAAAATAGCCCGTATCGTTGATCCGGAACCCGTAGGAACTGCCGGGCTTGGCGAACTGGGATATGTCGAAAGTGACGAAGAAGTTGGCGGGCGCCGTCGATACGGTCGGCGGCGTCTTGAAGGCGATGGCCACCGTCCCGCTTGAAAAGCTCTCGTTCCCGAACGAAATCAAGTGAGCGTAATCTCCCCGGCTGTTGCGGGCCGTGTCCGCCGAGTCGAATATTCCATTGCCGTCGGCGTCCCTCCAAACCTTCACCACGGTCACGTCGTTGTCTATGCTGTCGGCGGAACCCGTGCGGTCCAGCCGCAGTTTCTGCCATATAACCGTATTGCTGTCGACCTCCACCGTCAGCCGCGCCACCAGGTTATTGAAGGAAGCCTGCGGCACGAACGGCGAGGCCAGCGACGCGAAAGTCACCTTCATCGTGTTGAAGGTCGGCACGAGGGGATAGGTCGGGCTGGCGATCGGGCCGACCGGGTTGATGTCATTTTTGGCCCCCGGCGGGCTCAAGGCGAAATCATCGGTAGCATCCACGACGCTCAACACCACGACCTCGTCGGCCGGGCTCAGGGCCGCGTGGGAAAACTTGGCGGCCTCGTTTATATCGATCGAAACGTAGAAGGTCTGGGTGGACGGGGTGATCAGCGTATAGGGCGTGAACCCAAGCGCCGGATCGGTGATAGTGAGCGTCACGAAGCCCTGGGTCAACAGGCCGGAGGCCAGCACGGCGTCCTCCGTGTTCGAGCCGTCTTGAGGATTTCGGTGGAATGCCGGACCGGTCGAAGGGCTGACCGACTTCCACAGCTTGACCGCGGCGATGTCGGAATCCGCCGTGTGCAGGCCCGTGGGGGGCGTGACGGTCAGCTTCACGCTGCCCCACTGGATCTGCTGGGCGCTCGCCCACGCCTCCAGCTTCAGAATCGCGTTATGCGGGGAACCCTGCGAGAGGTAGGGACCGAGCGCCGCGTCGGTCGAATGCGACAGCGCCGAGGTGTTGAGCAGCCCGCGATGGACGCGCACGAGCGCTCCCGCCGAAAGGGCCTCGTAGCTGATCACCTCGCCGTCAACGACCATGTACGAGGTCGGCCCTCCGGGCGGCAGCCCCTGGACGGAGGACACGAGCCACGCCGCGTCCACGGCGCCCACCGAGGCCGCCGGGATCGAGAACGGCAGCCGGGGCGCCTCGAAAGTGCCTTCCTTGCTCGAGAACACCGGCGTCGCCTTGACGTACATCGTCTGGGACGAGGGGATCAGCGCCCGCGACTTGCCGATGAACGGCAGCGGGGACGCGGCATCGACGGCGTTTGGCAGGCTGAAGGCGTTGGAATTCGGATCGTCCACCGTGGGATTGTTCTTCGGGAAGGACGCCAAATTCACCAGGGCCCCCAAGGTTCTGGGCAGCTGGGTCACCGGGTCGGTGGTGGTCGCGGTCGGGCTGATGGTGTAAGCGACGAAGTAACGTTGTGGTTTGAGCAGGTTCTGGGCCCGCGACTTGGTGTAGATGGTTTCCGGCGAGGAAAGTTTTAGCTGCGTGGCCAGCGGCTGGCCCGAGTTTCCGAAGGTCCCGGTCGCGATCATCACGTCCACCCCGTCGAAGATGCCGTTGTCGTTTTGATCGCGCCACAGGGACACGAGCTGGACGTCGTTGCCCACGTTGCCGGCCACGGCGGAGGAGCCCGTCGCGCTCACGACGGCCCACCTCCAGACGGCGTCGGCCACGTCCGCGTAAACCGTGAAGGAGAGGACGGTCTGCGTCGATCTCTGCTGTAGGAAGGCGCCCAGCGACGCGCTGTCGACGGTGTCCGTGGCCGTCACGATCAGCTTGTCCGCGTACTCCGCCACGTTCGAGATCAAGGACAGCGTTTTCCCGTCCGGTGGAATTCCGATGGCCGCGTTGCCGATGGAATCGGTCTTCGACATCTGCTTCGGCGCCTGGATAAGGAAATAGCTCGTGCCGGGGATGGCGATGCCCAAGTTCGCGGAATCGTCGACCGTCGCGAGGGGAGCGAGGTCGAAGGAGATGAAGTAGTTCTTGGAGCTCATTCCCAGGCTTTGCCCGCCGCCCAATCCCTGGATCGGCACGCGGGCCGGCCCGGAGAGGACGGTCGCGGTGGAAAAGTTGAGCGGGGCGGTGCCTTCCAGAGCGCGCTGGCAGCCCGTGAAGGCGTTGATGGAGAAATCCGCTCCGGAGCAGGCGACGACCTCCTTGAGCGATTCGTCGGTCTGGTCGTCTCCGAGGACCAGGCGCTGGGGGACGACCGGGAAAACGTCGTCCGCCGGGTAGAAGTTGGCGATGTTGGTGACCCGGACCGTCAGGGGTCCCGCGTCGGTCGAGCTGATGGCCACGACCAGCCGGTCCTGGGGGAAGTTATGGATGATGCTGCTGAGAGGACTCACGATCTGGTCCGTCGCCGCCCCCAGCAGCCCGTTCCCGTCGCTGTCGAGCCAAACCCGGATATTCTCGACGTCGGAGGCCTTGTTGCGCAGCACTATATCGCCCGTCTGGGAGGAGTGCAGCCAGCGGTCGAGCATGAGGCCCGACCAAACCGCCGAGCCGGTCCTCGTCTTCATCGTGAACTTGGCGACCGGCTGGTCGGCGTCGTTTTGGCTTATGACGGCCGGCACCGAGTTCTGGTTGCCGGCCCCGAGGCTGTTCACCTGGTCGATGACGACCTCGTCCACGGTCGGCAGGACCACGACGTTGGTCGAGGCGATGGGAACGAAGGAAACGAGCGCCCCGTCGCCGCCCAGCGGGACGATGTCCTGGGACGTCACCTTGGCCCCGTGCGTCAAGAGCGGGATCGCGTCGGGCGCGTAATCGAAGACGACGAAGTAGGTGTTCGTCGACGGAGTGATGGTGCGCCATGTCAGATTGTTGGGATCGCCGCCGTCGATCTTGAGGACCAAGTCGACGGTCCTCAGCGCGACGCTGGAGAACGTGACCGGCGAGTTGGAATCCGTCACCTCCTTGTCGATGGAGAACTGGAACACCCCGTCGCCCCGCGTGGAGTCGCCGCTGGAGTCCGAGTCGATGAACAGCCGCACCCGCTTGATGTCGGAATCCAGCCCCGTGCCCGAATGCGTGACGCGGACGCGGCCCAAGGTGCCGGTAAAGCTGTTGGTCCACATCCGCAGCTTGAGGGCGCCGGCGAAGGTCGTCCCCTGGTTCACGTAGGAGTAGGTCGAGAACGGCAGAGAGGGCGGCGCCCACCACGCGTTGATGTCGGTCCCCGCCACATTGATGGAGGCAGGCTGCCGCTGGACCGTGGAGGTGACGGTCAGTATCTCGAAGTTGTTTTGGGCGACGCTGACCTGGTTTCCCGCCGCCAAGGAGATGTAGGAGGGGGCCGGGATGCTGAGTCCCAGCGAGCTGGGAAGATCCGAGACCGCGTAGCCGGTCGCCGCCAAGCGCAAGGTCAGGAAGAAATTCTTGAAGCTCGAGTCGGCGGAGCTCAAGGAGGTGCGGGTCGGGTCCACCGTGTTCAACGGAGTCTGGTAGAACGGGTTGGCCGGATTGCCAAAATGCCAGCTCGTCCCGTCCCATGTCCCGGTCGCGAGCTTGATGTCCGTGTTCGCCTCGAAGAGCCCGCTGTTGTTGTCGTCGTAGTAAAAGGCTATCTCGGTGACGTGTTCGGCGCTCAACGCCCCGGTCTTGACGACGCGCAGGCCGGACAGATTAGCCGTCAAC
>JACQPI010000014.1 GCA_016207585.1 Elusimicrobiota bacterium
GGCATACCAGACCCTCAAGCGCCTGCTGCAAAAACGCAAGCTTTCGACCGCGGTCGGAGACGAGGGGGGGTTCGCGCCCCGCCTGAAATCCAACGAGGAGGCGCTCGCGCTCCTGGATGAGACGCTGCGCTCTTCGCAGGAATTGCGGACGGCTTCGCGCCTGGCCTTGGACGCCGCGGCGAGCGAGTTTTATGGGGAGCGGCGTTACCGCGTCCAGGGACGCCGCCTCTCGGCGATCGAGTTGGCTCGGCGCTACGAGGATTGGTGCGCGCGCTATCCGATCGTTTCGATCGAGGATCCCTTCGAGCAGGATGATTGGGCGGCCTGGAAAGCCTTCACGGCGCGCTGCGGCGGCGCCATCCGAGTCGTAGGGGACGATCTCTTCGTGACGAACGTCGGAAGGCTCGAGCGCGGGATCCGGGAAGGCGCCGCCAACGCGATCCTCATCAAGCTCAATCAGATCGGCACCGTCACGGAGACGGTCCAGGCGGTCCTGAGGGCCCGGGAAGCCGGTTTGGGCTCGATCATCTCCCACCGTTCCGGCGAGACGGAGGACCCCTATATCGCCGATCTGGCCGTCGCCCTGAACGCGGGGGCCATCAAGACGGGGGCTCCGTGCCGCTCCGAACGCCTGGCCAAATACAACCGGCTCCTGCGCATCGAGGAGGAATTAGGCCCTCGCGCGGTATACGCCCGAGACCGGGCCTTTCGATTATTGGAAGGATCGAGATCGTGAAGCTGAAATCCTACGAGGCCCTCGCCGTCGCCCTGGCGTTGGCGATTTTATTCGCCAATCAAGGATTTCGCCGGCTGGTCTTGAACGCTCTGGAACTGCGGCGGCTGAAGAGGGAACACGCTTCCCTGAAAACGGAAGGCGTGGAGATGCGCAAGCAGCTGGAGCGTCTGCGCAAGAGCGATTTCGCGGTGGAATCCGCCGCTCGCAGGGACCTGGGTTTCGTCAAGCCGGGAGAGATCGAATACCGCTTCCCGCCGCCCCGCAATCCCGCTTCCAAAACGCGGTAGTTCCTAAGGCGCCTAACGGGAGATTGCCGAGGTTGAGATGGGGATAGGCGTTAAGCAGATCGAGCTCGGGCCTCTGGCCAATTTTATTTATCTGATCGCCGATCCCGTCGCGCGCGACTGCGCGGTGGTCGATCCCGCCTGGGATGTCCCCGAAATATCGAAGGCGCTCGCGGAGAACGGCTGGAATCTCTCCAAGATCATCATCACGCACAACCATCCGGACCATACCAACGGGGTCGGACGGATGCTGAAGGCCCATGACGTCCCGGTCTACGTCCACCGGGCCGATTCGTATGCGCTGCGGGAATTCGGGAAGAACGTCCGATCGTCCGAAAGCGGGGACAAAATCCGGATCGGGGCGCTGGAAGCGACCCTGCTGCATACGCCGGGGCATACGGAGGGCTCCCAATGCCTTTGGGTGGAGGATCGCCTCGTGAGCGGGGATACGCTTTTTATCGGAGGCTGCGGCCGGGTGGACCTGCCGAATTCCGATCCGGAGAAGATGTACCGGAGCCTCAGAAAAATAGCGACGCTGCCGGACAAAACGCTCGTATTCCCCGGGCATCATTACGCCGAGGCTCGCTGCGCCCCGCTCCTGGGCGAGAAGGGCGGCAACCCCTATCTCAAGGTATCGGCCACTCGGGGCCTCGAAGACTTCCTTTCCTTGGTGGGGATGTGAGCGCGCCATGCTTCCGGTTTTGATACAGTTCGGACCGCTCCGGATCGCCACCTACGGCCTGCTCGTCGCGACTGCTTACTTGGTCGGCGTCCTCTGGTTGAAAGCTCAGAGAGAGCGCATGGGCTTGAGCGAGAGCGAATTTTGGAGGCTGATCTACTCCATTTTTTTCGGCGCTATCATCGGAGGGAAAATCTTGTTCGTCGCCTTGAATTGGGGCGACTTCGCGTCCGGGTCGATGGGCATCCTCCGCGACTTCCGCTACGGCTTCGTCTTTTTCGGAGGGTTCCTCGGCGCGACGCTTTCCGGCGGGCTCTACGCGCGGCGCATCGGGAAGGACTTCCTGCGCCAGGCCGATTTTTTCGCAGTCGCGACGCCCCTGGGCCATTGGATCGGCAGGCTGGGCTGCCTGGCGGCTGGGTGCTGCTACGGGCGCCCGACCTCGCTGCCGTGGGCGATCCGCTTCACCCATCCGGCCGCGCTGGTGGAAAACTCCCTGGTGGGCGTGCCGCTCCACCCTGCCCAACTCTACGAAGCGGCGGGAGAACTCGCGATCGCGTTCGTCCTCTATCGTGTTTTGAATCGCATCCAGCGCGGCGCAGCGCGCCGGGGCTGCGCGTTTTTGGGGTTTCTAGTCCTCTATTCGGCGCTGCGCTTCTGCGTCGAGTTTTTCAGGGGCGACGACCGCGGGGCATTTTGGCTCGACTTGTCTCCCTCGCAATGGATCGCGTTGGCCTGCGCCCTCGCGGCCGGAGGGTTCGCGTGGCGCCAAAGAAACCATGACTGAGCATAGCGGAAGGAATGGTTGATACCACAAGGTTGTTTGGAAAGAAACCATGAC
>JACQPI010000153.1 GCA_016207585.1 Elusimicrobiota bacterium
CCTCGTGCCCAGCCAGGTCGCTCCTTCCTTTTCGTAGACCATGCCGCACTCGCGGAGATGCCCGAGGGTCTTCTCGACCGCCCGGCTCGCGTAGAGCTCGCTTTCCAGGAACCAGCGGTCGAAGGAGACGCCGAAAGCCTCCATGTCGGCCTTGTGGGACGCGAGCAGGCGGCCCATCGCGTAACGGCCGAAAGCGTCGGCGGCCCAGCCAGAGGCTTCGGCCGGGGCTTGAGCGGCCAGCTCCTTGAGGTACTCGCCGTGGTAGCCTTTCTCCGGGACCGGGCTCTCCTTGCCGCGAAGTTGCTCGTAGCGCGCGCGTATGGAAAGGCCCAGGAGCTCGACGCGCCCGCCGGCGTCGTTGACGTAATATTCTTTCGCGACTTCGTGCCCGATGCGGCGCAATATCCGGGCGAGGCTGTCGCCGAGCGTCGCCGCCCGGCCCGAGGCCAGATGGAGGGGTCCGGTCGGGTTGGCCGAAACGAATTCGATGAGGATTTTCCTCCTTTTGGTTGAAGCCTGGGCGGTTCCGTAGGCGTTGGGATTGGACAGAATGGCGGTGAGATTTCGGCTCAGGCTGTCGGAGGTCAAGCGGAAATTGAGAAAGCCGGGCGGCAGCACCTCGGGAGGCGCCGTGGCGGAAGGGGCCCCGGGCGCGTCGCCGAGAGCCTGTGCCAACTCCCGGGCGACATCCAACGGCTTGCGGCCCAACAATTTGGCGGCCTGCAGCGGCCAGGCGCAGGAAAGGTCCGCTTCCACATGGGCGGGGGGAGGGGCGAAGGGGATGTCCTGCGGTTCCGGAATCTTTTGCGATTTCGCCCAGGCGCGGATCTTTTGAGCGAGGCGGTCTTGGATTTCCTGCAGGATCATACGGCGTCTCTCGGCGGATTCAAGCGCGCGCCTTGAGGCGTGCGCGGGCGACCTTGCCGCGCCCCGTCCTCGTAGAAACCTCATAGAGTTTTTCCAGGGAGTAGAACTCCCTGGCTTGAGGGTGCATGAGATGCACGAGAAGTCCCCCGTAGTCCAATACGCGCCATAGAACGCTGTCGCCGCCGTCGTGGTGGACGAGCGTGACTCCGGCCGCCTCCATCGATTTTCGGACTTCCGATTCAACCGCCTCCAATTGGGCGGGCGATTGGATGTTGACCAGGAGGATGTAATCGCTGAGGCTCGAACGCCGCCGCGTATCGATGACCAAGATGTCCTCTCCCTTTTTTTTGTCGGCCGCCTGGGCGGCTAGGATCGCGATGGACTTAAAGCCCTGAGGCATAGCTTTGACGCGTCGTCATCAGGCGCGCGCGCAGGAGCTCCTCCTGCCGGTGCTCTTGGTTCTCGAGGGCGGAGGAAATGAGGCGGGCGGCGGTCGTCAAGGTCCGGGCGATCTCGTCGCGCTCCCCCGTCTCCAGCGCGACGGCGTGCCGGAAGACGAGGTAGCCCTTGAGGTGCCGGGGTCCCGGAAAACAGACGCGGTAGGTGCGGGCGTCCAGCCAGGCATTCTTCTCGTCCGAGATTCCGGGGTCCGTAGCGCCCGCGGCCGGCGCGGAAACGCCCTCGCCGGCGATAAACTCCAATTCGCCGTTGAAATCGTTATAAAGGAAGGCTTCGGCGGACCAAGACCCCTCCAGATGGGGGACGAGGTGTCCGAGCGTTTTGCGCAGCAGTTCTTGGGAATTGACGGTGGGTTCGAGCAGCCATTGGCTCAGGTCGAAAAGAAGGGCGAGTTCGTTGGAGGATCGGCGCAGCCGGCGGGCTAGCGTCTGCACCAGTTCGTTGAAGAAGCCGAGGGCGAGGGAGGGATTGGCGTCGAGCCAGCGGCGAAGCTGCTTTCGCTCCAGGCGCAACAGGACGCTCTCCTCCTCCGCCACGGCCCGGGCGGAACGGGAGGCTTTCTCATCGAACAGCGCCATCTCGCCGAAGGTGTCTCCGGCGGTCAGGATCGCGAGGTCCTTGAATCGGGCCGCCCCTCCGGCCGTGGAGACGGATTTTTGGATGCGCACGCGCCCGGAAGAGACGAAGAAGAGGCTGTCCCCCCGGCTGCCTTCCTCGAAAATAACGTCGCCGTCTTGGAAGGGGACCGGTTCGAGAAACTTGGCCAGCGTCCGGCGCTTGCTTTCCGGGACATGGGCCAGCAGACGCAGGTTTTTGAGAAGTCGCAGTTTCTTGCTCAGGTCCATGGTCGTTATCCGATGAGCTGGGCGGAGCTCCTGCCCGACAGACCCGCGAGCATCTTGAACTGTTCGGGGTTATGGGCGCGGCTGATCGCTTCCTCGGGATTGATGAGCCCGGATTTGGTGAGGTCCGCGAGGGATTTGTCCATGGGGATCATGCCGAACTTGGCTCCCGTGTCGATGGCGCCGTAAATCATGTGGGTCTTCCCTTCGCGGATGAGGTTCGAGATCGCGGGGGTCATCACCAGCACCTCGCGCGCCGCGACACGGCCTTGGCCGTCTTTACGAGCCAGAAGTTGCTGCGCGACGATGCCCTGCAAGGTCACCGCGAGCTGGACGCGGATCTGGGTCTGCTGGTGCGGCGGAAAAACGTCGATGATGCGGTCGATCGTGGAGGGGGCGTCCTGGGTGTGGAGCGTGCCGAAGCAGAGGTGCCCCGTTTCCGCCGCGGTGATGGCCAGGGAGATCGTCTCCAAATCCCGCAGCTCGCCCACTAAGATGACGTCCGGGTCCTGGCGCAGGGCGTGTTTGAGGGCGTCGCTGAATGACTTGGTGTTTTGCCCGACTTCGCGCTGGCGGAAGATGGATTTCTTGGACTCGTAGACGAACTCGATCGGGTCCTCGATGGTGAGGATGTTATAGGGGTATTTC
>JACQPI010000159.1 GCA_016207585.1 Elusimicrobiota bacterium
GAAGAGCGCAGCGTCTCATCCAGGAGCGCGAGCGCCTCCTCGTTGGATTTCAGGCGGGGCGCGAACCCCCCCTCGTCTCCGACCGCGGTCGAAAGCTTGCGTTTTTGCAGCAGGCGCTTGAGGGTCTGGTATGCCTGCGCGCCGAACCGGATCGCCTCCGCGAAAGAAGCGGCCCCGATGGGCACGATCATGAACTCCTGGATATCCAGCCCGCTGTCGGCGTGGCGGCCGCCGTTGAGGACGTTGAGCATCGGCGCCGGGAGAACGTATTCCCGATCGGAAACGCCGTAGGTCCTCCGAAGATGCTCATAGAGAGGAACGTCGGCCGCCCGGGCCGCGGCACGCGAGATCGCCATCGAGGCGCCCAAGAGCGCGTTCGCTCCCAGACGCCCTTTATTCGGAGTCCCGTCCAAACGAATCATCGCCTCGTCGATCGCGGACTGGTCCGAGACCTCGCGGCCCGCCAGCTCGGGGCCCAGGACCTCCGCCACGTTGCGAACCGCGGCGAGAACGCCCTTCCCGAAGAACCGTTTGGGATCGCCGTCCCGCAGCTCGATCGCCTCATGCTCGCCGGTGGAAGCCCCGCTGGGAACGATGGCTCGGCCGCGGTGGCCGGAATCGAGGAGGGCCTCGGCCTCGACGGTCGGGACGCCGCGGGAATCCAGAACTTCCCGAGCCCGCAGCGCCTTGAGCCTAGGCACGATTTCTGCCCTTCAGTATCGCCTCGCCCGCCTTGACGAGCTGGTCCATCTTCTGCGCGGAGGTGGCTTCGGTATAGAGACGCACGACGGGCTCGGTGCCGGAGGGGCGAAGCCCGAGCCAGCTCCCGTCCTTCAGGATGAACTTAAAGCCGTCCGTTTGGTCGATGCGCCAGACCGAGGCTCCCGCCAAGCTCAAGGGGGGCTTGAGTTCCAGTTGCTCCTGCAGGGCCAGGACCCGCCTTGGGCTGTCTAAGTGAAAATTCAGGCGCTGGGAATAGAAAGCCCCCAGCTTTTTGCGGAGCTGCTCCCGAATTTTCGCCAAGGGTTTGCGGTCATAGGCCGCGAGCTCGACCATCAGCAGGCACGCCAGGATGCCGTCTTTCTCGGGGACATGACCTCGAATCGAAAGTCCGCCGGACTCTTCCCCGCCGAAAAGGAATTGCCCGCCGCGCAGCAGTTCGCCGATATATTTGAATCCGACCGGGGTTTCTCGGATTTCCAAGCCGTGGGATTTGGCGACGGCGTCCACGAAATGAGAAGTCATCAGGCTGCGCGCGACCTTCCCGCGCAGGCCGCGGTTGCGGGCCAGATGGTCGAGGGTGAGCGCGATCACGTCGTTGGCGGGGATCCAAATTCCCCCGGCGTCGAGAATGCCGAAGCGATCCGCGTCCCCGTCGCACGCAAGCCCCAGCGCCAAGCCCTTTTTCTTCATCAAGGCGGCCAGCTCGACCAGCCGCTCGGGAGTCGGCTCCGTGGAGGCCCCGCCAAAGAGAACGTCGCGCTCCTCGTGCAGGGCGTGGACCTCGGCGCCCAGGCTTTCCAGCAACGGCCGCAGATATCTCCTGGCCGCGCCGTGCATCACGTCCACCCCCACTTTCAAGCGGGCGGATCGGATCCGTTTTCCATCCAGCAAGGATGCCAGCTGCTTGAAATACGCGGTCCTGAAGTCCTCCCGCTTTATCCAGCCTTCCCGCTCGGCGCGATCGGCGTGCATCACGGGCACGGATACGTTGCCGAGCAGGGCGACCCGCCGCTCGATGTCGTCGGTGACGGCCGGAGTCGCCGGCCCCGCCCAGTAGGGGGTCCATTTGTAGCCGTTGTAACGGGCCGGATTGTGGCTGGCGGTAATGACCGCGCCGCCGACCGCCTTATGCTGCAGGATGGCCCATGCGACCGCCGGGGTCGGCACGTCCGAATCGGAGAATACCACGCGAATTCCATCGGCGGCGAAGACCTCGGCCGCTTCGCGCGCGAATTCCTCGCCGGCGAAGCGCGGATCGTAGCCCAAGACGACGATCGGAGGCCCCGGAGGCACCGTCTTGGCCGATTCCCGATAGTCCGCGCTGTGGACGCCGAATTCCGGGTGTTCCTTGACGTGCCCCGCGATCGCATGGCTGAGCCTGCGGACGTTGAGGAACGTGAAATCCTCCGCGAAAACGGCTCTCCAACCCGAAGTGCCGAATTTGATATTCATATATAAACGCTATTTAGGCGGCTGAATATACCATAATCACAGGGGCCGCGCAACTCGACAAAACAGGACAAATTGAATAGGATACAGGCCCATGCGGGACAAAATCGGCGTGGCCATCGTTGGATACGGCTACTGGGGCCCCAACCTGCTTCGCAACTTCTCGGAAAACCGCAGTTGCCGAGTCGTGCTCGTGTGCGACAGACGCCCGCAGAGGCTCTCCGCGGCGCAAGCGCGTCATCCCGGTCTCCCGATGACCGTCCAATTTGATGAAATTCTCCAGAACCCGGCGGTTGACGCGGTCGCCCTGGCCACTCCCGTCTCGACTCATTTCCTCCTGGGCAAGCGGGTCCTCGAGTCCGGACGCCATGTCCTCATCGAAAAGCCCATGGCGATGTCGCCGGCCCAGGCGCAGACGCTGCTTTCCCTCTCCCTACGCAAACGAAAGACCCTGCTGCCGGGGCATACCTTCCTTTACAGCCCCCCCGTCCGCAGGGTTTCCAAATTCATCCGGGGCGGGACCCTGGGCCGGGTGTACACCATGGACTTTTCCCGCGTCAACCTGGGCCTATTCCAGCCGGACGTCAACGTCCTATGGGACTTGGCATCCCATGACGTCGCCATCGCGCTGTCCTGGTTGGGGCGGTTGCCGAGCTCGGTGCGGGCGCAGGCGCGCACGTTCGTGCGGAAAGGAATCGAGGAGGTCGGACACATTTGGATGGATTTCCCGAACCGGGTCTGGGTCCACATCCACTCCAGCTGGCTCGCTCCCGTGAAACTCCGCCGCGTATCGGTCGTGGGATCCAAGAAGATGCTGGTCTATGACGACACGGAAAGCGTCGAGAAGGTCAAGATTTACAACGAGGGAGTCTTGAAGAATCCGAAAAGCTTCGGGGAATTCCAGCTGACCTACCGGACCGGGGACATCCTGAGCCCCAAGATCGACGCCTCGGAGCCGCTCTCCCTGGAGGTCGCCGACTTCCTGGACTGCGTTCGAACCGGCCGGAAGCCGCGCTGCAGCGCCGAGTTCGGGCTCCGGGTGGTGCGGGTGCTCGATGCGGCGCAACGCTCGATGCGCAAGGGCGGCGCGCCGGTCAAGCTCTGAGGAGCCCCAGGTTGAACTTCAAGAACTCCAGCGCCGTGGCGAGCATGACGCGAAAACCCGCGCCCCGGGAGACTCCCCCGCGCCGGGACTCGTGGCGTATCGGCACGTCGATGAATTCCAAACCGCGCTCCAAGGCCCGTTTCAAAAACTCCGCATGGATAAACGAGCTCCGAGACGCCAACCGAAGCCCCTCCAGGCGGCTTTTGCGAAACAGAACCACCGAGTCGACGTCGCGCACGCGCCGGCCGAACGAAAGGCTGATCAACGCGTTGTAGATCCGCGTGTAGAGCCGCCGAACATGCGAATCCCGGCGATCCCGGCGCCAACCGTAGACCATGTCGTAACGATCCGTGTAGGACAAGAGCCGATGGATTTCCTCGGGCGGGATCTGGCCGTCCCCGGGGACGAAAAAGACCCATTCGCTTCGCGGCAGCGTGAACACCTCGCGCACGCTCTCGCAAATTCCCAGGTTTTTCTCATGCCGCACGACGCGCAGTCGGGGGCATCGGCTCCCGAATTCCTCCAAGATACGCGCGGTCCCATCTTGAGAGCCGTCGTCGACGACGAGCAGTTCCCAGTTTCCGGACGCCTCGGCGGCCGAGCGCGCGCTGCGCGCCAGGACGTCCCCCAGAGCGGCTTCTTCGTTATAGGCGGGGATCGAGATGCAAAGAGAGTCCAGCCTCATGCCCCGTGGGCCGAGGCGAATTTTCGTCGGGCGGCGATGCGGTCCATCTCGGCCGCGAAAGCCGGCGTTTGCTTGCAGAGATATTCGAAATCGGTCGTCAGGAGCGCGAAGAGTTTCGCCGGTTCGATCGCCGCGACCGTCGCGTTGCGCGGCTGCTTGGAGAGCAGCGCCATCTCCCCGAAGAAGTTCCCCGGGCCCATCGTCGATACCGGCCGGGAAAACGAGAAAAAGCTTTTTTTGATCTTGACCTGCACCGCGCCCTCGTAGACGATGTACAAGGCGTCCCCCGGGTCGCCCTGCTTGAACACCGTCTCGTCCTTGTCGTAGGCGTGGAGCAAAATATAGGGCAGAACCAAGTCCAGCTGCCCGACCGTGAAGGAGGCGAAGAGGTCCGCCTTCTGGAGCATGCGCGCCAGGACCCCGTAATCCTTGTCGTTCATCGCCAGCTTGCGCATAGAAGCCCTCCGGGCCCCCAACCCCGCCCTCAACGAAACACCAATGGATATTTCTCCGGTGTTTCGATCAGTTCTTGCAATTCAGTTTATCATTTTCGTGACAAACTCCAAAAAACTGAGTCCGGGGGTGTCAACCTCAAGTAGAAATGTCTGTCCGGGGGCGCCTCCCGTGGACTGATTTTCTAATGTTGAAATACTTTGATGTTAGAAAAAACGTGTCCCGAGGTATGCCTTGCCGCGCGCGAGAACAACCCATGTAGCGTGATTGCAAGAGTGCTAGGATTTTCGCCGCACTCAATGGCAGGTACCCGCAAATGAACTGCGGCACCTATGCAGATGCCGCAGTTCCCTGAACTTCCGATACCGGCCGATCGATTCCTAAAACCAGAATCCCTCCAGGTTTTGCAGGAATTGCAGGCTCGCGGATTCGTCGACCTTCTCCTGCAAGCCAAGGTCCTTATTGAACCCGCCCAAGGAGGAAGCCGTCGGCACCGAGGCTCCCGAGGCATCTTTTTCATAGCCGTCTCGATCGAAGAAACGGCGCGGTTTCTTGCCTTGACGATACGTAACCAATATCTCGACAAGGTTCCCCGCTGCATCCTCGGAGAAGGTGATCCCATCCACGAACGAGCCGAAGAATACCTTATCGAACGTCGGAGGGTTCGCCACATCGTGGAAGTATGCCTCTTTCTGCGCGTTTACCGTGACGTAGCGCGTGCGGTCGTTGCTGAAGAACGCCCTCGAGCCGTCCTGGATATTGAGGATGACGCTCGTCTGGGTGAACTCGACGTCCTTGACGTTCTTGGCCAGATACAGCGGCGAGAAGGGCAGGGGAGTCGCGGGGTCGCTCAGGAACGCCTGACGGTCCGTGCCATAGATTTGGACCAGCCGCGTCCCGTCCTCGCTGTAGAACGACGCCGGCTCGGAAGCCTGCGCCGATTCGCTCCCCGCGCGCGCCTCGGGAGTCAGAACGACTCCGCTGTTCGTGCGATTGTAGTCGTAATAGCCGTTGTCGACATATACGACGGGGCGGTATTCCACAACCGTCCGGTTGATGATGATGGGCCGGCGATAGACCCAGTAGTCGTTCTCCAGGCAGACCCACCGCCCTCCGAACCAGTCGTAGTGATACCTCCAGAAACAACCGCTGTGATACCGGAAGCAGTATGGAACATCTCCGACATAGACGATCACCCAAAGAACTCTGTCATGGTCGTAATAGTGACAATACCGGTACCCGTAGTCGTAATGCCAGTAATACCGGCCGGGTCGATAGTCGCCCCACCGCCCCCCGTGGGAATATATGCGGTTGAGCCTGTCGGTGATCATGTCTCGACGGCTGAAGTCGCCGATAATCCGGGTATGATCCCTGGAAGGTATTCCCCGCACGTGGCTATGGCGATCTCGGATCGGCCTTCCGGTCCAGTCGCGGTCCGGATGCGCGATCTCCGTGCTCCCGCGCCGATTAATCTCCAGCGCCTCGCGAAGTCTCGCGTGATGAGTTCCGTTCGTCACCCGGTCCAAACGCGGCAAATCAGCCCCGGCCCGGCCCGCAGGCCCGCCGGGCCGTTGAGACCCGACTCCGTCCCCGGAGCGCCGCGACCGATCCGCCACGATGGGCGGCCTCACGGAAGAAGGCAGCTGCGGCGTGTCGCGCCGAGGAATCGTCCGTGACGTCCCCTGACTACCGCCCTCGCCACGCTGCCGTCCAAGCGAGCCTCCAGCACCCGCAGGAGTTCGCGGTATGTCGCCATGCCCATGGCCGATCCCTGAATCAACCCTGCCGGACCCCCCTTGGCGACCCACTGGCCCGCGGGAACCGTGCGAAGGTACACTCACCGCGCCGCCCGCAGGTGGGGCGGCCGGCGTGGCGGATCCCTGGCGGCTCCTTCCGACTTGCCCCGTGGAGCCTCCGACATTACCTCTGGAACCACTTCCGCGAGGAGAAGATCTCTCGGCGGACTGGGATCCTCCGCCAGGTCGGTTCGAGCTTGATCCAGAACCGTAAGACCCACGGCTCTCGGACCGCCCGGAAGAACGGGGAGCCTCGCGGGGACTGCCGGAGCGGGGACTGGAATCGCCGCGGGAGCTGCGCGCGCTCGATCCCGAGCTCGAGGATCCGCGGCTTGCGGAGCCTCTAGAGGAAGAAGAGCCCCCGCCGGAACTCCTGGGGTTGGGGGAGGAGCCTCCGTTTCCCCGACCGCGCTGAAAATGCATGACGCCGGCTCCGGCGCCCATGCCGGGAACCGCGGACAACCCGCTCAACGACGCCAAGTGGACGCCGCGTTCCCGCGTGCCGCCGGACGACGATTGCGCCGACGCCGCCTGCATCGCGGCGGGCGACAGAGCCACCAACGCGGCATTGATGATGCAAGCCAGCTTTTTCCAACCTTGTGTCAGCTTTTTCATGGTCGTAGTCCCCTTCGTATGTACTGAGTACGGCTCCCCCACCGGCCGCTTCCCGACAACACGGGCAGTGTATGGAGAAATGCCGATTCTTTACAAGGTCCGAATGGGGCTGAATGCTACAGGGCTATAGCCCTACAATGTTTTATGGGACTTTAGACCTGATAACAGCGCGTCTACTGGTTATTTCTTAGCCGGAGGAGGCGCGGGTGGAGCCTTAGAAGAATCGGAAGCCGGGCGTCCCGCCTTGTGGATCAAAAGCGGCGGGAGGGAACTGACCGTTTCATGGGGCTCGGAGGCCCCGGGCACCGCCGCCTCGCGGGAAGAGGTGCTGCTTCCTTGCCGGGCGGGCTCCGCCGGGAGCGAGGGCTCGGAAGGAGCGGTGCGCCGCGATAGTTTCCGCGCGCCGTAGTAGAGGACGATCCCGGCTAGAACCAGCGCCGCGCCCAGAAGCGCCAGGGCCGGTTTGCCGATAGGGTCACCGGACCTCATCGAGATAATCCCTCAAGCCTTTGGAGCGCGACGGGTGCCGCAGTTTGCGGATCGCCTTCGCCTCGATCTGCCGCACGCGCTCGCGGGTGACCTTGAATATGCGGCCGACCTCCTCGAGAGTCCGCGGGTAGCCCGTGCCGATGCCGAAGCGCAGCTTGATGATCTTCGCCTCGCGGTCGGTCAGCGTGGAAAGGACCTTTTCCACCTCGCCTCGGCGCAGGAAGGCCTGCGCGGAATAGGACGGCACCGGCCCCGCCTTGTCCTCGATGAAGTCCTCGAGATACGAGTCCTCGTCCTCCCCGATCGGGGTCGCCAGGGAGATCGGCTCCTGCATGATCTTGAGCACGTTCTTGACCTTGTCGGTCGAGATGTGCAGATGCCGCGTGTACTCCTCGATCGCCGGATCGCGCCCAAGCTCCTGCCGGTAGCGCCGGGTCACCTTGGTGAGCTTGGAGATCAGCTCCTTCATATGAACCGGAATGCGGATCGTGCGCGCCTGGTCCGCGATCGCGCGATTGATCGACTGGCGGATCCACCACGTGGCGTAGGTGGAGAACTTGAAGCCGCGTTTCTATTCGAACTTCTCCACCGC
>JACQPI010000154.1 GCA_016207585.1 Elusimicrobiota bacterium
GCGCCCTGCTGGGCGCGCTCGATGACCTGAGGGATGATGAGGGGCATACGTTATGATCCTCCAAATGAGAGCGCTCATTAAACCATTTTTACGCCGCGAATTCCAAAAAGACGCAAACTCACTCCGGCTCCGATTCAAGTTTCTCGACGGTTTTCCTTTTTCCAGCGCCCGCCCATTTATAGACGACGGGAAGCACGACAAGCGTCAGCAAGGTCGCGGTGACGAGCCCGCCGATCACGACGGTCGCCAGCGGCTTCTGCACCTCCGCCCCGATGCCGGTGTTGAGCGCCATGGGGACGAATCCCAGGCTCGCCACGAGCGCGGTCATCGCCACCGGCCGCAGCCGGACCAGCGCTCCCTCCCGGGCCGCCTCCCCGGGGCTCAAGCCTTTCGCCCGCAGTTGATTGAAGAAGGTGACGAGCACCATGCCGTTGAGGATGGCGATGCCCATGAGGGCGATGAAGCCGATAGAGGCCGAAACGCTTAAGGGAATGCCCCTGAAGGCCAGCGCGAACACGCCGCCGGTCATGGCGAGGGGAATGGCGATATAGACCAGGAGCGCCTGGCGCAGGGTGCCGAAGGCGCGCCAGAGAATAACGAGGATGGCCAAGAGCACCGCCGGCACGATCACGGCGAATCTGGCCCTGGCCCGCTCGAGGTTCTTGAACTGTCCGCCCCAACGGATGCCGTAGCCTTCGGGCAATTTGAGTTCCCGGTCAATGGCCCGGCGCGCCTCCTCGACGTAACTCGCGATGTCCCGTCCAGACAGGAACACGGCCACGGCCGCGTAGCGCTGGCTGTAGTCGTGGGCGATGGTCGTGACTTCGTCCGTGATCTGGAAGTCGGCGACCTTGTGGAGCGGGATAGAGCCGCCGTCCATCCCCAAGGGCAGGGACTTGATGGTTTCGATGTCCTCGCGGTGGACCTCCTCGACCCTCAGGACGATCGGGAACCGCCACTGCTGCTCGTAGAAGCTCCCGACCTCCTTGCCGGCCATGGCGGTCTCGAGCAGACGGTTGACGCGCTGGATGTCCAGGCCGTAGCGGGCGATGGCCGCATAGTTGGGCCGGGCGCTCAGGACAGGACTCTTTCGCAATGCGGTCAGGGCGTCCATCTCCACTTCTTCGGTCCCGGGTATCTTCTCCAGGACGGAAATCGCTTTTTCCATCAACTCGATGAGGACCGGCAGTTCCTTGCCGTAGATGCGCAGCGTCACGTCCGCGCGGCTGCCTTCCAGTATCTCCATGAAGCGCATCTCGATGGGCTGGTTCTCGCTGATCTCCTGGCCGGGCGTCTCCTTCTCCAGCGCCTCCTTGAATGCCCGATAAAGCTCCGCCTTGGTCCTCCGTCGGCCGTTTTCCACCGCCGGCCATTGGGAATAATCCTTTTTTAAGATCACGAACGTGTCGGAATATGGAATTCCCATTGGGTCCGTCCCGGATTCGGAAGTGCCCAATCGGGAGAACACGGACTCCACCTCCTGGAAGCCGGCGATCACCCGGTCGCTTTTCCTTTGCATATCGAGAGCCGCGTCTACGCCTATGTCCGGAGCCCGGGTGAGGTTGACCACGAAGTCTCCTTCATCGAGAGGCGGCATGAAGTCCGCCCCCATGCCGCGGTAGACAAACAGCGCCGCGACGAACAAGACCAGGGCGGGGGCCAAGGCCAGGGCGGGACGCTTGAGGCTTGCGTCAAGAATCGCCCGATATGTTTCTCGGAGCGCTCTAAAAGCCAGCGTCTCTCCAGGCACACCGCTTTTCGGAGTCCGCAGGAACAGGTAGGCGAGAACGGGCATCAGAAGGAGGGCGACGAGCAGGGATGCGCCCAGGGCCATGAGCACGGTAACGGCCATGGGGTGATAGAGCTTTCCCTCGATGCCTTCCAAGGACAGGATGGGCAGGTAGACCAGCATGATGATCAAAAGGCCCAACGTGACCGGCTGGGCGACCTCCACCGCGGCGTCCAGAAACAGGACCAGGCGATCCCGGGGGCTGAGTTCCCCTTCGTGTTCTTCGAGCCGGCGCAGGGCGTTCTCGATCATCACGACCGCGCCGTCCACGAGCAGCCCGAAATCGATGGCGCCCAAGCTCATGAGGCTGGCCGACACCCCCATCCATCTCATGCCTACGGCGCCGAAGAGCATCGAGAGCGGTATGGCCAGCGAGACGAAAAGCGCCGCGCGCACGTTGCCCAGGATGAGCAGGAGCACGCTCACTACCAGCGCGGCCCCCTCGGCGAGACTTTTCGCCACGGTCTTCAACGTGGCGTTGACGAGGAAGCTGCGGCTGTAGAGCAGCTTGACTTCGACCTCCGGCGGCAGCGGCGCTGTCCGGAGGGCCTGCTCCGCGTCCAAAGCCACCTGCCGGGAATTGGCCCCGCTGAGCATTATCACCATCCCGAGAACGGCCTCTTCGCCGTCGTAAGTCGCCCCGCCCATTCTTTGGGCATAGCCCTCATGCACGTCGGCGACCGCGGAGAGCGGAACAGGCTTGCCGCGGACGTCGAGCTTGACGGGGATGCCGCCGATCTCGCCGAGACTCTGAAGTCGGCCGGAGGTCCGGACGATCACCTGCTTGCCTTTGGGCTGGATGTAGCCGCCGCC
>JACQPI010000158.1 GCA_016207585.1 Elusimicrobiota bacterium
CCGGAGAGACCTTCGTTAAAATCTGCGCGCGCGCCGGCCTGCACGCATACGCCTACAACTCCTACCAATCGGTCATTCGCGGCGGCCATGTGTTGTTCCAGGTGGAGGTCGGCTCGGAAAAGAAGTTCGTCGTCCCCGATTTCCCCGACCTGCTGATAGCGCTCAACCAGGATACGATCGATCGCGAAGCGAAGGACGCCGCCGCGGGCGTTTTATACAACAGGGACCGGTTCAAGCTGGACCCCGCCGCCCTCGCGCCCGGTTCGCGCGATTTCGGGTTGCCGGTGATGACCCTCTGCTCCAACCCGCTGATGCAGAATACGGTGGCCCTGGGGGCTTCCCTGCGCCTGGCGAACCTGGAATTCGATCTCTTGGCCCAGCTGCTGCGCGAGACCTTCCGCAAGAAGTCCAAGGAGATCCAGGAGGCCAATGTGGCGGCGGCCCGGGCCGGATATGATTACGCCCTCAAGAATTTCCCGGAGCTCGACATCCGGCTTCCGGTCGGCGGGTCCCGCAAGATGGTGATGAGCGGCAACCAGGCCTTCGGCCTCGGGGCGGTGGCCGCGGGCTGCAAGTTCTACTCAGCCTATCCGATGACGCCGGCCTCCTCGATCATGCATTGGCTGGCGCCCCACGCCTCGAAATATGGAATCGTCTTCAAGCAGGCGGAGGACGAGTTGGCTGCCATGAATATGGCGGTCGGCGCGGGACACGCCGGGGTCCGCGCCATGACCGGGACCTCCGGCGGGGGATTCGCCTTGATGACGGAGGCGGTCGGGCTCGCCGCGATGATCGAGGCGCCTGTCGTCGTTGTGGAGGTGCAGCGCGGAGGTCCCTCGACCGGGCTTCCCACCAAGACGGAACAGGGAGATTTGTTTCAGGTGTTGGGAGCGGGCCAAGGGGACTTCCCCAAGGTCGTCCTGGCTCCGGCCACGGTGGAGGAGGCGTTCTACCTGACCGCCAAGGCCTTCAACATAGCCGAGAAGTTCCAGGTCCCCGTTTTCCTGATGTCGGATCTTCTATTGTCCGAGCACAACGAGACGGTCGATTCGCTGGATTTGAACGTGCCCATCGAGCGCGGAGTTTGGGCGGTCCCCCCGGCCAACGGGGACGGGGTGTTCTTGCGCTACAAGGACACCGAGACGGGCGTGAGCCCCCGCGCGGTGCCGGGCCAGGAACGGATGATGTTCGTGGCCGGCTCCGACGAGCACGACGAGCGGGGCGACCTTGTGTCGGACATCCATACCGACCCGGTGGTCCGCACCCGGATGATGAATAAGCGCATGCGCAAGCTGGAGTACATCGCCCGCGAGATGCCGACGACCGAGATCGAGGGACCGGCCCAGGCGGACCTGACCCTGGTCGGTTGGGGTTCCACCTACGGCATGATGCGGCGGATCATGGAATACTTCAACCAGGGCGGCCGCAGCCGGGTCAACCTGCTGGCGGTCCGCAGCCTGTGGCCCTTCCCATGGAAGGATGTTTCCAACATCCTGTATTCCGCCCGGAAGGTGATGGCGCTGGAGGTCAACTACTCGGGGCAGCTGTGCCGGCTGATCCGCCAGGAGACCGGTTTTTATATCCATCATCGCTGGTTCAAATACGACGGCGAGCCGTTCTATCCCGGCTCCACCTTCGACGCCGTCGAGGAGGTGCTGCGTCATGGCTGAGGCCTCGCGCGCCGCGGCCGTATTCTCGCTTCCGGTGCGCACGCCCGTGACCGAGTCGAGACCGGTCAAAGCGGAGGACTTCAAATCGCATGTCCATCCCGACTGGTGCCCCGGTTGCGGCGATTTCGGCGTCTTGAACTCTCTGCAAAAGGCCTGTTCCGAGTTGAGCCTGCAACCGAAGGACGTCCTCGTGGTCTCCGGCATCGGCTGCTCCTCGAACATTCCCGGCTTCTAGGGGTCCTATGGGCTGCATACCCTGCATGGGCGCGCGGTCGCGGTCGCCCAGGGGGCCAAACTCGCCAACCCGGAGCTTACCGTGATCATGGCGGGAGGCGACGGGGACGGCTACGGCATCGGCATCGGGCATTTCGTCCTCGCGATGCGGCGCAATATCGATTTGACCTATATCGTGATGAACAACCAGATCTACGGCCTGACGACGGGCCAGGCCTCCCCGACGACGGACATGGGGACCAAGACCAAGTCGACGCCGGAAGGGGAGATCGAAAAACCGATCAACCCCATCGCCCTGGCGCTGGTCTCGGGAGCGACCTACGTCGCTCGGGCCTTTTCGGGCGATCCCAACCACATGACCGAGGTGATAAAGCGGGCGATCCAGCACAGGGGATTCTCTCTCGTGGACTGCTTTTCCCCGTGCGTCACCTACAACAAGATCAACACGTATCCGTGGTTTCGCCAGCGGGTGTATCGCCTGGAGGGATCGGGCCATGACGCCTCCGACTTCAACGCGGCGCTCGCCAAGGCGTTCGAGGAGCCGGCCAAGATCCCCATCGGCGTTTTTTACGAAAAGTTGGGAGACCCGACTTACGAGGAACTGGATCCCTCCATCCGGACTCACGGGCCCGCGGTGCGCCAGCGCCTGGGGCTCACGCCCGAGGAACAGAAGGCGCTGCTCCAAAGCTTCCTGTAACTGAGCACGTGCAAGCGCGCCTCTGGCGTGCCGCTGCGCCTGCGTATCGGAAGAGCCGCCGTAGCTTGAACTATGGCCGGCCATAGTAGGTATACGCGCAAGAGCAGGAGGCCGCTCCCTTTAGGGGGCGGAGGAAGTCACTCGCTCGCCTACCGGTTTTTCCCTCAGCGCTGAAGATGGTCTCAGAAGGTTAGGGTGCGCTGGATTCCATCGGCCAAACCGACTTTGGGGCGCCAGCCCGGAAGGCGGCGCCCCTTCTTCCAAGGGAAAAATACCTCCCGGTCGCGATAGGGGCGGCCGCCCCACTTGATGCGCAGCGGGCGCGCCGTCACCTTCTGGTAGAGCTCAACGAGTTTTCGAAGCTCGATCGGCTTTCCGGAGGAGACGGCGTAGCTCTCCGGCTTGCGCGCTTTTCCGGCCAGCAATCGGCGGGCGGCCAACATAAAAGCGTCCACGACGTCGTCGATATAGACCAGGTCGATCTTTTGGCGGCCGGGCGACATCGCCACGGAGTCCGTTCGCGCGCGCGCCAGCGACGAAAAGAGCTTGGGGCGGGCATCCTCGGGGCCGTAGGTGTCGAAAAGCTTGAGAGTAATCGCCCGGATGTTTTTCGCGTCCGCGTAGTAGAGGAGAATATCCTCGAAGGCCTGCTTTGTCGCGGCGTAGAGATTGACGGGACGGTAGGGCTCGTCGTGGTAATGTTGCCAGGACGTGCCCGCGTTGACCAAGAGAGAAACGCCGTGCGCGGCCATCGCCTCGAGGAGCTGAAGGCCGAAAAGAACGTTGCTTTGAACTAGGGGCTCGATATCCGCAGGAGCGTGCTCCCCGCGAAAAAGCGACGCGAGGTGAAAGACGACGCCGGGTCTGGCCGCCCCGAGGATGTCGATCAAGCCCTGCGTCGTCTTGTCATGCCGGTGGATCGCCGTCCCCTTCGGGAGCCGGTCCGGGTCCGACCCAGGCCGCACGACCGCCTCGACGCGCCAGCCGTCTTGGAGCAGGCGCCGGGCCAGGTGGCGGCCGATGAAACCGGTCGCTCCGGTGATCAGGGCGGCGCGAGGAGCGGCTCGGGGGGGCATGGAGGCTTAGGCGCGGACCCGCGCTTTTTTGCCTTCGAAGACGAAAGGGGTTTTGAATTCGCTCAAGGGAGGAAATTTGGCGTCCCGATCCGAAAGAATGGGATCGGAGCCGGGCCACTCGATGCCGGCCGAATCCCACCGTATGCCGCCGTCGTGGGCGGGAGAGTGCGAGCCGGTAACCTTGTAGACGACCACGGCCTCCGCGCTCATGACGTAAAATCCATGGGCAAGGCCGACCGGTAGATACAGCATGTTGCGCTTGGCGGCGCTAAGTTCCAGTGTCACATGACGGCCGTATGCCGGTGAGCCCTTGCGCAGATCGAACGCCGCATCCAGGACGCTTCCCTGGATGCAGTAAACGAGTTTCGCGTGGGCTCGTGGTGGGAGATGGAAATGCAGGCCCCTCAGGACATTCCGGTTGGAAACCGTGAAAAAATCCTCGCTGAAGTGAGCGCTCAGGCCTTGCCGCGCAAAAGATTCTTCGTGGAACGTCTTGACGAAGGAGCCTCTGGGATCCTCGCTGACAAGAGGTAGTATCTCATAGCAACCCGGAAGCTCTGTTTCGATAAATTTCATAGCTGGCCGGGTTTCGAGGCGGGAGCGCAGGCCATTCGCGAGGGACGGGCGGCTTCATCGCGCGTCCACGGCAAGCGCATGGATGCGGCCCGCGCGCAATAATCGCGAATTTGACATATGCTGAAGTCGCTCACATCGGCCCCCGCTTTCTCCCCGCAGGATTTGTACCACTTCACCGATTCAAGAAGCGCCTCCTCGAAATCGTAGACGGGATTCCAACCCAACCGTTTTCCGGCTTTAGTTGAATTCAGCTGAAGCGTGGGGGCTTCGTGGGGGGCGTCCTGCGCGTTTGACGGGATCCACGTCCCGCCGTCCCATAGCCGGATCGTCCTCTCGACGAGTTCCCGAACGGAATGGGTCCTGTCGAGCGGCGGGCCGAAATTCCAGGCCTCGGCGAACTCCGCGGGGCTCTCGAGTTGCCGGGCGGCGAGCCAGAGATAGCCGGACAGGGGCTCCAAGACGTGCTGCCAAGGGCGGACCGCCTTCGGATTCCTGACTTCGACGGGGCGCCCTTGAGAGAGAGCCCGGATGCAGTCGGGCAGTATCCGGTCCTCGGCCCAATCGCCGCCGCCGATGACGTTGCCCGCGCGCGCCGAGCTGATCGACAGAGGCAGGGTCCCGGCTTTCGGAAAGGATTCCCGGTAGGCTGCCGTGACGTGTTCCGCGCAGGCCTTGCTTGCGCTGTAGGGATCGCGTCCGCCGAGGGGGTCCGTTTCCTTGAAGGCGCGGGAGGTCCCGTCGTTCAGGTAGCATTTATCGGAGGTGACGATCTGGCAGACCCGCACGCGGCCGTTTCGGCGGACTGCTTCCAGGATGTTGGCCGTTCCCAGCACGTTGGTCTCGAACGTTCCGGCGGGATCGCGATAGGAGCGCCGGACCAGGGACTGTGCCGCCAGATGAAATACTATTTGCGGTTTGGTTTCGGAGATCGTCTTTTGCACGAAGGCGGCGTCCCGGACGTCCCCGATCCTGGACTCCACCAAAGAGCCCAGGCCCAGCTGTTCGTAGAGGTTGGGCCGGCCTTCGGGCGCCAGAGAGAGGCCCACGACGTTGGCCTTCAACTCGGCGAGCCAAAGGGAAAGCCATGCGCCCTTGAATCCCGTGTGGCCGGTCACCAGGACCGTTTTGCCCGGAAACGCCCGGTGGAAGGCGTCCGCGGCGGTCAATCCCATGTTTTCCACGGCGCTTTCCTCGACGCCCAGAGCTCGTCCAAGTAGCGCTTGTCCCTCAAGGTGTCCATGGGGTGCCAGAATCCCTCGTGCCTGTAGACCGCCAGCTTGGATTCTTTCGCCAGGCGCTCCATCGGCTCTTTCTCCCAGAGGGTGGCGTCTCCCTGGATCGTGTCGAGCGCGCCGGGCTCCAGGACGAAAAAACCGCCGTTGATCCATGCCCCGTCTCCGAGGGGTTTTTCCGCGAAGAAGGCGGCTTTGTTTCCATCCAGGGAAATTGAGCCGAAGCGTCCGGGGGCGCGCACGGCGGTAACCGTCGCGGGCAGTCCGGTTTTCTTATGGAAGCCGATGAGCGCGCGGATGTCGACATCGCCCAGGCCGTCGCCGTAGGTGAAGCAGAACGTCTCCCCTTCGACGTAGGAGCGGATACGTTTGAGCCGGCCGCCGGTCATCGTGTCGAGACCCGTGTCCACGAGCGTCACGCGCCAGGGCTCGGCGGAGTTCCGGTGGACCTCGACCTTGTTGCTCTTCAAATCCATAGTCACGTCCGACATGTGCAGAAAATAGTTGGCGAAATATTCCTTGATGACGTAGCCCTTATACCCGAGGCAGATCAAAAAATCGTTGATGCCGTGGGCGGAGTATATTTTCATGACATGCCAGAGAATGGGAAAGGAGCCGATCTCGACCATCGGCTTGGGCTTGGTGTCCGTCTCCTCGCTGAGCCTGGAACCGAGGCCGCCGGCTAGAATGACGGCTTTCATATTTTAACGGGCCTTTTCGCGAAAAACGCTTCGAAGCGCTCCAGAATGTAGGCGATCATTTCATTGGACAGGCCGGGATAGACTCCGATCCAGAACGAGCCGCGCATGACCCGGTCCGTGTCGGCAAGCTCTCCGACGACGCGGTACGGCACGTCCTTGAAAGAAGGCTGCCGCGTTATGTTCCCGGCGAAGAGAAGCCGCGTGCCGATCTTGTCCGCTTCCAGGAAATGCGTCAGGTCTTCCCGCGAGAAGGGGGCTTCCTCGCGCACGGTGATGGGAAGGCCGAACCAAGCCGGGTCCGCGTGAGGGCAAGCCTCGGGCAGAATCAGGAACTCCTCGAAGCGCTTGAGTCCGGTGTATAGTTGTTGGAAGTTGCGCTTCCTGGTCTCGATGAAAGCGTCCAGTTTTGCGAGTTGGGAGACCCCGATCGCGGCTTGAAGGTCGGTCACCTTGAGATTGTAGCCCAGGTGGGAATAGGTGTATTTGTGGTCGTAGCCATGCGGGAGATCGCCGAGTTGCCAATCGAAGCGCTTGCCGCAGGTGTTGTCCTTCCCGGGATCGCACCAGCAGTCGCGGCCCCAATCCCGGAACGATTCCAAAAGGCGCTTGAGGCGGGCGTTGGAAGTGGCGACCGCGCCGCCCTCGCCCATCGTTATGTGGTGCGCCGGATAGAAGGAATAAGTGGCCAAATCGCCGAAGCCGCCCACGGGGCGGCCCTCGTAGGTCGAGCCCAGGGCGTCGCAGCAGTCCTCGATGAGCCAGAGGCCGTGCCGCTGGGCGAAACGGACGACCGCGTCCAGGTCGAAGGGATTTCCGAGCGTGTGGGCGACGATAAGCGCTTTCGTTTTGTCCGAAACGGCTTGCTCCAGCATTTCCACGTCGATCCCGTAGGTGGGCAAGCGGATATCCACGAATACCGGCACGAGCCGATTCTGCACGATCGGGTTGACGGTTGTTGGAAAGGAGGCGGCGAGGGTGATGACTTCGTCTCCGGGCTTTAGCCTTTTATCGCCCAGCGTGTCGGAGGTGAGCGCCGAGACAGCCAGGAGGTTGGCCGAGGAGCCGGAATTTGCCAATACGGCATGGGAACCCCCGACGCGTTTGGCCAACCGGCGCTCGAACTCCTGCGCGAAGCGCCCGGCCGTGAGCCAAAAATCCATGCAGGCGTCCGCGAGCGTCGTCATGTCCGTCTCATCGAAAACGCGTCCCGAGACGGGCACCGGGGAGACGCCGGGGATGAAGGGCTTTTTCCCGTGCTTGAAGCGAAAGAAATCGCGCAGGGGCTCGAATACGGCTTCCCGGAGCTCCCGCTCCTTGGAATCATCGCGCTCGCCGCTTGTTTCCGGTTTTTTATTCACGAAGTTGAGTGGCACATTTCAAGGGAGGCGTCGGCAGGCATTATACCAAATACGACGGCCAACCTCCGTCGAGCGAAGTAAGCTGGGTCCTTAGGCCTTGTTTCCTAATTCCCATAGGACCCTTTCCATCCTATCATAGGGTGTGATAGCCTTAGCTTATATGCACATCGAGGACAGTCGGCCTGCCAGCAAAACCGATATCGCGCGCCTTGAGCACAAGCTAGATGGGAATATCAGTCGCCTAGATGGGAATATCAGTCGCCTAGATGGGAATATCAGTCGCCTGGATCAAAAGATCGACCGCGTCGCATCGGCTGTGGTCAAACTTCAGTCGGAAGTTACGGAAATCAAACAGACCATGTCTACCAAAGAGGATATCAATCGCATTTTGAACGCCATAGACTCCTTCGC
>JACQPI010000156.1 GCA_016207585.1 Elusimicrobiota bacterium
ACGCCGCCTGCCTCCTCGACATTTGCTCCTTCGCTGGGGTAGGGGATTTATTGCCTGCTCAATTCAGGGGCTTCGTCCCCCTTATGTGGGGAATTTCTGCCCGGTTATTTACAGGGTTATTTATTGGGTATTGACAAAACCGGCATTGCCTGTTATAACCCGGGCGTCGGTCGGTTCGCACTACAATATAGCGCCGAGTGAATCCCTCTTTAAGGGGGACTTGGCGCTTTTTTTCAGGGACGTGTCGCGAGCAAAACGAGCAGGAGTCTTTTTCATTGAGTCTTATGAAGAAAATCTCCGTGGTCGCGATCCAATCGGCCCTCAAGTCCGTCTTCATGGGAAGCCGGGAGGTACTGGGCGTCGATATCGGCAGCCACGCGATCAAGGTCGTCCTCCTGGAGAAGAACGGAGCGGGCGCGGTTCTGAAGTCCTGGGGGCACGTCGTGATCGACGCGAAGCCCGACGCGTCTCCGGAGGAGCGCAAACAGCAGACGATCAACCATTTGAAGGCCTTTTTGATCCAGAAGGGTTTCCAGGTCAAGCACGCCGCCACCGCGGTTTCGGGCAATTCGGTCATCGTGCGCTACGTCAAGTTCCCCCGCCTGACGAAATCGGAGCTGTCGGCGACGCTCGCGACGGAGGCGGAGCCGTTTATCCCTTTCGACATCAAGGACGTCCAGTTGGGGTTCCATATCTTGGGCGAGTTGATGGAGGAGGGCCAGAAAAAGATGGAAACGGTCTTGGTCGCCGCCAAGCGCGAGGCGATACAGGCCCGGGTCGAAATCCTGGAGGCCGCGGGACTCAAGCCGGCGATCATCGACGTGGATTCCTTCACCCTTGAAAATATCTCCGAGCTCGCCCTCAATCCCCGCGAGGAGGCTTCGACCGCGCTGTACCTGAACCTCGGCCATACCGTCACGAACCTCTCGATCATCGAGTCGGGCGTGACTCGCGTCGTGCGCGACATATTCATTTCCGGAAGCTCCTTCACCAAGGCGATCATCAAGACGCTGCAGTGCGACTATGCCAAGGCGGAGGAGCTGAAGCGGTCGTACGGATTCATTCTGGACGCGGAAGAGAAGGAGCGCGCCCTGCAGGAGGGAAACCGCGAGGCGCTCGGAGTTTCCCAGGCGGTGGCGGGCGTCGTGAAGGATATCGTCAGCGAGGTGCACCGCTCCGTCGACTTCTACCTGTCCCAAGGCCCAGAACGCTCCATCGGCCGCATCATCCTGGCCGGCGGGACCGCGCAGATGCGCAATCTCGCGAGACACCTGTCCATCGAGCTGAAGGTGCCGGTGGAAATCCTCAATCCCTTCGCGTCGGTCGCCAACGCGGCGGACGTGCCGCCGGAGCTTCAGCCGGCCATGGGGGTCGCGGTGGGTTTGGCGTTGCGCAAGAACAGGGACTGGGAATGATCAAGATCAATCTCGTTCCCGAAGAACTGCTGGCCAAGGAAATCCAGCGCCAACGGGCGCTGCAGGCCGCCCTCGTGGCGGGCGTGGTCTGTCTCGTCGTGGTCTGCGCCTCGATGATCCACGTGGTCCGGGTGAACCATCTGGAAAGCCTCCTGCGAGAAAGGGACGCCAAATTGAAAAAACTGCAGGAGATCGTGGCGCAGGTCGAGCAGCTCGAGAGGGACGCCGCGGCCGTCAAGGCCCGGCTCGGCGTGATCACGGCTCTCCTCAAGGGGCGGCCTCTGTATCCCTACTTCATGATGGACATCGCGAAGACCCTCCCTCCGGAGGTCTGGCTGGGAGGGCTCACCACCACCAGTAAGGAAGGCAATCAGCTGGGGGTGGGCCTGAGCGCCAGCTCCTTGACGAGCCCGGCGATCGCCGAGTGGATACGCAACCTGGAGCGCTCCGGGCTGTTCTTGGAGCCCGTTCTCGGCCCGATTTCGGTCTCCGGCACCTCGGCGGCGCCGGTTCACGGCTTCGCGATCTCGACGACTTACAAGCACCCGGGGCTCTAGTGCATTAGCGCCATGGCGATGAAATTCAACATCCAGCTGACGAAGGCGCAGCAGCAACTGCTGGTCGCGGCCGTCCTGTTCGTGGGCGGCGGCGGTTACGCCTATATCCGGTACTTCTGGCTGCCGTTTTCCAAGCGCATCAACGAGGCCAAGACCAAGATCGAGGAGGTCGATAGGAAGATCGAAAAGGCGCAGAGCCAGGCGGCTCGGCTCGACCGGCTCAAGAAAGAGTTGGAGATGCTCTCCCAACAGGCGGCCGACGCCGAGAAGCGCCTGCCGAAGTCGAAGGACATCCCCGCGATCATCGACACCTTGAGCCGGCTGACGCGCCGTTACCACGTGGAGCTGCGGAGCTTCGCCCCCGGAGCCCCGGCCCAGAAGGAATTTTTCACCGAGATTCCCTATGCGCTCAACGTGTCCGGGAGCTATCACGATATCGGGCGGTTTTTCGCCGCGATCGCGAGCGAGGAAAGGATATTCAACGTCAGGAACGTTTCGTATACTCCGGGAAGCGTCAGCGCCAGCGGCGTTCAGCTGTTGAACGTCGTGTTTACCTTGGTATCGTACCAGTATAAGGGATGACTACGGCTTGGGTTTTGTGGTTGGGCGCATGTGGCCTGGGCGGGACGGCGGCTTCGGCCGCGGCCCCGCCGGCGGCGGCCGTTTCCTCGACGGCCGCGGTCTCCGCCGCCGACCTGTACCGCGCGCATGGGCTGCGGGATCCCTTCCTGAAGTCGGGCGGCGGCTCCTCCGGCGCCGTGGTCCAAGAGCCGGGTGATTTCAGCATCCATAAGCTGATTTTAAAGGGGATCCTGAAGGATCCCGGCGGGGACTTCGCGCTCCTGATCGAGCCCTCTTCCGGCGCGAGCTATATATTGAAAAAGGGGCGGCTTTACGACGCGAAGCGAAAGCCCGTACCGGGAGTCACCGGCCTCGTGAAATCCAAGCAGAAGATGGTCCATTTGATGACCCCGGAAAAAGACGTCCAAACGCTGGTCCTCGGGGAAGAAGACCGGGATAGAGAGGGGTTATGAAGAAAATCCTGACGCTGCTGCTTTCGATCGCTCTGATAAGTCCTCCGCAGGCGCTGGCGCCCCTGGCGCTGGGGGCCGACTCGTCGCCCGCGCCCTCGCCCGACCGGCCCAGCCTGGAAGGGATACGCGTCGAGGACGACGGGGTCACCCTCGATTTGACCGGACCCGCGCGCCATAACACGTTCGTGACGGCCAACCCGCCGCGACTGGTGCTGGAAATTCTCGATACGGATTTCGGGCATGCGCCCAAGCAGCTTGAGGGACGAGGAACCTATGTGAAACGCGTGCGCTCGGGACAGTTCATGGGCGGGACCAGCCCCATCTCCCGCGTCGTCATCGATCTCACGCGGGCCGTGGATTATCGGGTGGTTTCCCGGGGAAATCAGCTGCAAGTGCTCCTGGGCTCGGCCGAAAAACCGGCCCGCGCGCTCGTCCCCGTCACCCAACTGGCCGCCGCGTCGTCCCCGCCCAAGCCCGCTCTAACGGACGCCCCCGCCGAGGCGGGCTCGGGTTCGGTCAAGGAGACGACCCCTGAGGACGCGGGCTCGATGTCCACGGAGAATTCGGAGGAACTGGCCGCGATCGCGACGCAAGGCTCGGTGATCGCCAAGGCCGGCGGCGCGGCCCTGGGCGCCGTGACCCCCCAGCCGGCGCCTTCTCGCCCGACCGCGCGCCGCAACCGCCGCGACCTGCTTGCGACGCTGCCGCGCGATCCGGTCACCCTGGATTTCGACGATACGGATATCGGGGACATCCTCAAACTCCTGGCCGCCAAGGCGAACGTCAATATGATCTACGGCTCGGACGTGAGCGGCATGCTGACCCTGCACATCAGCGACGTGCCCTTCAATGAGGCGTTCAACCTCATTCTCTCCATGAAGGGTCTCGTCGCGTCGCAGGCGGGGGAGAACGTCGTGCGGGTCATGACGCCCGAGACGTTGTCCAAGGAGCGCAGCAATGCGGTGGGCGTCACGCGCGTCTTCTCGCTCAATTACATCAAGGCGATCGAGGCTAAAACGACGGTCGACGCGGTCCGGGCGGCCGAAAAGCGTAGCGGGATGACCGTAGCCGACGACAAGAACAACACGCTCATCGTCACGGACGTTCCGGAGGGCCTCGCCGCGGCGGAGCGCCTCCTCGGGCAGATCGTCGTCCGTCCCCGTCAGGTGCTCATCGAGGCGAAGCTCGTCGAGGTGAGCCTCAACAAGGACCTGGAGTTGGGTATTCAATGGGATTACTTCGGGATGGATGGTGGAAAACTATTCGGGCAGCAGGGGACAAACGTGATCGGATCCAACGTCTATCCTACCGGTACTTTATCGAAACCGTTCGATCGGAATGCCTTGACCGTTACGGCTCAACCTCCGGTTGGAGGCGGTGGGAGAGGAACGGGCGTTATACTCCCAGCGGACAAAATATTCGGCGCTTTCACCTTCGGGCGCATCACGAACAATTATTTCCTGAGCGCGACCCTCACCGCGGCGGCCGCGCAAGGGAAGGTCAAGGTGCTCTCCGACCCCAAGATCGCCACGATCAACGGCAAGGAAGCTAAAATCAACATCACGACCCAGATCCCCTACGTCACCTCGACCGTCGCCTCGACCGGTGTCACTTCTCAGGCGGTCAGCTATACGACGACCGGCATCCAGCTTTCGGTCACTCCGACGATCAACGCGGACGGGCGCATCACGCTCAAAGTGACGCCGAACGTCAGCAAGCCCTCTGCGGTGGCGGCGACGGCCGGCACGACGGGGGCGGTCGCCGTCGATACGCGGCAGGCCGACACAAACGTGATCGTCAAGGATGGGGAGACGATTGTCATCGGAGGCCTGATCACCGACTCGATCTCGCACACGGAGGGGAAAATCCCGCTCCTGGGGGACATCCCGATCCTGGGCTGGCTGTTCAAGAAAAAGACGGTGATCCGCCAGCGCGTGGAGCTCTTGATCTTCGTCACGACCCGCATTTTGCCGGATTGAAGACGTTCGGCGGCCGCACGGTTTAGTCCCTCCATGATCCTGCCCGTATTGATGGCCCTGCTCACCGCCGTGGGGCCGCTCTTGCGGGGCGCTTGGGACGTCTGGGCCCAGGCGATACTCCAGTTGGCGCTGGTGTCCGGGTTCTCTCTATGGGTTCTTTCGCGGATCGTATTAGGGTATGTTCCTTTGCCGTCTTCCAGGACGCTGGGTTGGGTGGCCGTGTTGCTGGCGCTGTCCGGGCTTTCGGCCTGGATGAGCCCCCTGCACGGTCTGGCGCGGCCGGCGCTCTTCACGGCGTGGGCCTCCCTGTGGATATTTCCAGCGATGGCGGCCATCACCAAGGACCAGAGGTTTTGGATCGACGAGGCGATCCGAGTCTGCGCGTGGATCCTGATGGCGCTGGCGTTCTACCAGCGCTTCTCCCTCGGGGAGGAGCGCCCCCCCTCGGCCTTGCTCAACGCGAACGTGTACGCGGGGACGGCGTTGATGTTCCTGGCGCTGGCGGCCGAGAAAAAGGATTGGCTCCTGGCATGGGGGCTTCTGTGGAGCCTTAGCTGGACTCGCAGCGTCGGGGCGTGGTTGGGCCTCTCCTTGGCGCTCATGCTGACGCAGAGGCGGTCCTATCGGTTCGGTTTCTGGGTTGGGACCGTCGTCGCGATCGCTTGCGCGGTCGCCGTATACGGCAAGCTGAACTCCCCGGAGGTCGTCCATCGCTGGTGGTGGTGGAAGGCGGCTTGCGCCATGGCGTGGGACCGTCCCTGGACCGGCTATGGCCCAGGAGCTTTCGCCTACATGCTGCCCGCCTACCTTTCTCTGCCCGTGAGCGGCCTGCTGAGCCTCTACGCCCACCAATACGCGCTGGAGACCTTCTCCAACCTCGGTTTGCTTTTCGGGATCGTTTGGTTCGCGGGCCTGTGGCACTGTCTGGAACGCAATACCTCCCACAAGCGCTTCGGCGTCGTGGCGGCCTTGTTTCATTCTCTCTGGGATTACCCCCTGTCCATGCCGGCCAACCTCTGGCTCTTCAGCTATTTCGCGGCGTCCTCCATCCCTCATAGCGGCGAGGGCATGAACATCCGCGGCCGTTATAAGTTCTTCCTGGCCGCGGCCGTGGCGGGGGTGGGATATTGCGCGGGCCGGCAGGTGTGGCGCTATTGGGACGGGCACAGAATGGCGGCGCGTGCGGTCGACGCGGCCCGGCAGGGGCGCTGGGAGGAGGCTCGTTCTTGGGGAGAGCGGGCGCATCGCCGGGTCGCGGACGATCCGGAGGCCGCCTATGCGGCTGCGAGCGTCGAGATGGGACGAGCTATGGCCCGGCCCGCCGAGTCCCAGGACGCCTGGAGGTCGGCGGCGCGGTATCTGGAGGCGGCCACTCGCCTTAATCCATATAGGGCCTCCGCCTGGAACGAGCTTTCGTTCGTTTACCGCAAGCTGGGGCGCGCCGACCTGGCGGACGAGGCGTCGCGACGGTCCCGCCGATTTTTCGCCTTCCCCAAGCTGAGATGATCCGCAAGGCGGACGGCGCGGTCTTGGCGCTCCTGTGGCTCGTGCCGTTGGCTTTTTTGGCCGGGCTCGCCGTGTCCGGGAGGACTCCTTTTTGGGGGGACCTCGCCTATATACACCATCCGTGGAGATCCCTCGTCGCCCAGATGGTCCAAGGAGGCGCCCTGCCGCTTTGGAATCCATACGCCTACCTGGGCATGCCTTTGGCCGCGCAGATGCAGAGCGCCGCGTGGTATCCTGGCGGCCTATTTTTCAATCTTTGGTCGTTCGAGCGGGGGCTGCTCGCTTTTTACGTTTTGCATTACGGGCTGATCGGCACGTTCGCGTATTTGTGGCTTCGGCGGGAGCGCTGCGGCCGCGCGGCGGCCTGCGCGGGCGCGCTCGTCTTCATGGCCAACGGCATTCTGGTCAGCCGAATCCCCTTCCTGAATCATCTTTCAACGCTGGCATACCTGCCTGCCTTCTTGTTGTTCGTCCGCAGTCCCTGGCTGCTGGGCTTGGCGTTCGTCCTGTGTTTCTTGAGCGGTTACCCGAGCATGCTGGCGGGAGGGAGCTTGTGCGCGTTCGTCACGTCGTGGCTGCTGGGCCGCCGCCGGCCTTCGCTGCCGACGTGGGTTCTCTCGGGGTGCGCGGCGGCCGCCGGGAGCGCCGTTTTGCTCTTCCCGGCCTTGGCGCTCGCCGTGGATTCTCAGCGGGGGGCGGGGCTGGCGTCGCAGGAGGTTTTACGGTTCGGCTTCCACCCGAGCGATTGGCGCCAGCTCCTCTCTCCCCGGCTCGTCTTGAAGGGCGAGTTCTCGCCGTGGATCTACTGGTGGAAAACCGCGTACCTCGGGTTGGCGGCTTGGGCGTTTGCGGCCGCGGGTCTATGGCGCTTGCCCAGGAAAATCGCGCTGGAGCTTCTCGGTTGCGGCGCGCTCCTCGCGATCGTGGTCCTGGGGGGATCCAACGCGCTCTCCTCCTGGATATGGGAACACTTCGCGCCGTTTCGCTATATCCGATATCCCGGGAATTTAAGCTACCTGGCGCTTCCCGCGGCGGCATGGTTGGTGGCCGCGGGACTCAACGGCAAAAGATGGGCCGTCGTCGGAGCTTTGTGGGTCGGTATGGAGCTCGTTCTGTACGCCGGATTTTCTCATCCGACGGTGCAGCGAGGATATTTTTCCCAGCCGGGACCGCTCGTGCGATATCTCCAAGCGACGCTGTCGGGGCACCATGCGCCGTTATCGGGACACCGCTACCTCCTCTCGCCCTCGGCGCTGGAGTGGCATCGCGGGAAGGGGCGGGGGTTCGACGCCGCGGCGGCGGACCTCAAACACCGCCTCTACGGACTGACGAACGTTCCGTTTCACCTGGCATCGGCCGGCAATTTCGGCGAGCCGCTCGTGCCCAAGGGTTCCTACGACTTCATGGACTTTCTCTATTCCCGTCCGGGGGCCGCGTCCGCGGCGAGGTATCTGGCCTGGGCGGACATACGGTTCCTGCTGACTCGCGACCCCGTTGAAGTTCCGGGGTTAAACTATCGAGGAGAGACGTTGTGGCACGTCTACGAGGAGCCTCGCGCGCGCGGGCGGGCCCTGTGGCTCGCGCCGGAGGCCGGCCGAACGCTCGATCCGGGCCTGGATGAGACCCGCGGCTTGCCCGATCTCCGGGAGGCGGTTCCCGTCGCGGTTTCGGGAGACCGGGAGGACCGGTATGAATTCGACGCGGCCACCCCCGCCGGGTGGCTTTACGTGGCTCAGCCGCGCACGCCCGGCTGGAGAACGTGGCTCGACGGGCGCCCGGCGGCGGGGGAGAGAGCCCTTCGGGCGTTCCAGAAATTCGCCGTTCCGCAGGGCCGCTGGACGCTCCATTTCCGCTACGATCCCGCGTCGTGGCGGCTGGGCGTGGCGGTTACTCTTCTGGCGATTCTGGCGTGCGCGGCATATTGGTATAATCGGGCGGCGTCCGCGCGCCTATGAGACTAGCTCGGCAGGATTTGAAACGCTGGGGCACCATCTTCCTCGGGTGCCTGGTCACCGGAGGCTTGACGTACGCGGCTTTCCGCAATGTGCGCATCGGGGAAATCGTCGCCGTTTTCTCCTCGGTGAGGCTGCGGTGGATCCCGGTGATGAGCCTGGTCGTGCTGGGCGACTTGTACGTGCGTTCGGTGAGATGGAAACTCCTATTGTCGAGCGCCACTCCCCGGGTGACGCTGGGGACCACCCTGCGGCTGGAGACGATCGGCTTGGCGGTCAACAACATCGCCTTCCTTCGTCTGGGCGAGGCCCTGCGCGCCTATTGGGCCGGCCGGGAGCTGCGCCTTCCAATGACGACCTGCCTCGCCACCGTGTTCGTGGAACGGGCGATGGACATGATCACGCTGGTTTTTCTTTTCGCCGCGGCCGCGTGGTCCCAGCCGGACCTCGTCCCGGCGGGCTTGAGCACGACCGCGTTCGGCGTCGCGGGGGGGCTCGTGTGCGGACTCGTGTTTCTGGCGATGATCGACGGCCGGGCGCGTTCGCACGGTTTGATCGCGCGCCTGCTGCGCAATTTTCCACGGCTGAGGTTCATGGTCGAGGAAGCCGCCATGGGGACCCGGGCCCTGAGATCGTGGAAAATGGCCGCGGGCATTTTTCTGCTTGGTTTCGGGCTCTGGCTTTTGGATGCGCTGCTCTTCTGGGCCGGCGGGCGGGCCGTGGGGCTGGTCCCGGACTTGGGATACGGGCGCTCCTTGCTCGTGCTGGCCTCCGCGGCGGCCGCGTGCTTCCTGCCGGCGGTTCCCGGTTCCTTCGGAGCCTACGAGCAGACGATCAAGATGCTCCTGGTCCATATGGGGACGCCGGACGCCGCGGCGTTGGGATACGCGGGTTTCGTCCATCTTCTCAATTACCTCATAGTGACCGGGCTCGGACTCTTGTTGATGTACCGGATGGGCCTCTCCTTGGCGAGCCTAAGGGCCGTGCGGGTGGATGAAATTCCCGGGGACGCGGGGACGCCGGTTCCGGTCCCTCAGCGGAAGGCGGCGCTTTGAAAAGACGTTTGCTGGCATGGCTCGCCTGTCCCGAATGCTCGGCGGACTTGCGCTGCTCCTCGGCCGGCGCCGCGCGAGAGGAGTTACACCTTGCGCGCGGTGCCGGGAGCGTTATCGCGCCCGGCGCCGCGTCGTCGGAGGAGGAACTCCGCGAAGGGGAGCTCGTGTGCGCCGGGGTGGGCCACCGTTTCGCCGTCCGCGATCATGTGCCGCGTTTTCTGCCGCAAGCCACCCTCAAATCCGCGGTGCGGCAGACCCGCGAAAGCTTCGGTTGGGAATGGCAGCGCTATCCCGGCTCCCTGGATGAGGACCGCGATATCTTCATGGTCGAAACCCAGATCCCCGCCGAGGGGTGGCCGGGGCGTATCGTGCTCGACGCCGGATGCGGAATGGGACGCTATACGCTGGTCGCGCTGCAACTCGGGGCGGAGGTCGTCGCCTTCGACCTATCCGACGCGCTGCTGCGATTGATCCCCCGCCTGGGCGGGAAGGAGCGGCTCCATCTGGTGCAGGGGGACCTCCTGCGCCCTCCCTTCAAGCCCGGAATTTTCGACATCGCCTACAGCCAAGGGGTTCTTCACCACACCTCCGACACCGCGTCCGCTTTTCGACGGACGGCGGCCCTCGTGAAGCCTGGAGGACTCTTGTCGGTCTGGGTTTACGGTTTTCCGGGCTCTTACCGGAGCTTCTCCTCGAACCCATTGAGATCGGACCGGACGTGGTTGCGGCCGTTTCTGCCGCTGGTCTGGGCCGTCGTTTGGGCCCGCCTGCTCGTGAGCGACTTCCTGAGGCTTTTGACGGTGAGGCTGCCGATCCATCTCCTGTACGCCTTCTGTTTTCCATTGGCGGCGCTGGGAGCGGTCCCTTTCGTGAAATATTTGACTTTCTCGGCGCATCCGAATTTTCGAGTGCGGTGGATAGAGAATTTCGATTGGCTGGCGCCGCCGTTCCAGTACAAGCACACCAAGGAGGAGCTGCGCCGCTGGTTCGACGGGGAAGGATTTTCAGTCCTGAGGCAGCTGGCCCACGGAGTGGTCCCCAAGGTGGGGATGCTGGGGCGGCGATCGTGAGGGAAGGCGTGGCGATGATCAGCCAAAGCTTCCATCCCCAGGTGGGCGGGGCCGAGCGGCAGGCCTTGGAGCTGTCCCGGGCGTTGACCGAGCTCGGGGTACCCGTGGTGGTTCTTACGCGGCGCCTGCCGGGATCGAGGCCGGAGGAAACGATCCACGGCGTCGCGGTCCGGCGGTTGCCGGCCTGGGGCGGCGGGCTGCTCAATTCGGCCGTCTTCATGACGGCTTGTCTGTTTTGGCTGTTGGGGCATGCCGAGGAGTATCGCGCGGCTCACGTTCACCTGGCGGGCTCCCCGGCGCTTGCGGCGGCCCTGGCGGCTCGTTGGACCGGGCGCCCGGCGCTCGTTAAGCTGGGAGGGGGACGCGGGATCGGCGAACTGGCCTCCTCCTCCAGGACCTTGGCGGGCCGCATGAAGCTGCGGTTGCTGAGATGGCTCGCCCCGCGGTTCGTCGTCGTGACGAGAGACCTCGTGGAGGAACTGCGCCAGCACGGCCTGGGAGCGGCCCCGGTGGAGGTCGTCCCGAACGGAGTCGATGCGCGGCGTTTCGCCCCGCCGTCGCGGGAAGAGAAGGCCCGCCTTCGCAAGGAACTGGGGTGGCCGGAAGCGGTCTCGCTCATCTACGTGGGGCGCTTTGCGCCCGAGAAGCAGCTCCCCTTTTTTATCGAGGCCTTCGCGCCGGCCGCGCGCGGGGCGCCGCGGCCTGCCGTCTGGACGGTGGTCGGCGCGGGTCCCGAGGAGGCGCGCCTGCGGGACGCGGCGAGGCGTTTGGGGGTCGCCGAGGGCCTCCGTATATGCGCGACGGCCTTGGATATCGAGAAATTCTACGCGGCTGCCGATATCTTCGTGCTGCCCTCGATCTCGGAGGGTTTGTCGAACGCGCTTCTGGAGGCGATGGCTTCCGGCCTGGCCGTTTTGGCGAGCCGGGTGGGAGGAAACGCGGATGCCATCGAGGACGGGAAGTCCGGACTCCTGTTCGACCCGCGCGACGGTGCGGAATTAAGGTCGCAGTTGGAGCGCCTGCTGCGGGACCCCGGCTTGGTCGAGAGCTTGGGCCGCGAGGCCCGGCTGGAGGCGCAAAGGCGATTTAGCCTTTCGGTGGTCGCCCAAAGATATGTACAACTGTACCGCGCGGGCGCCGGCGGCCGCGGAGCATAGACATGTGCGGAATATGTGGAATCGTTTACGATGAGCCGGGGCGCGTGGACCCAGCCACCCTGAAGCGGGCCAACGATCTCATCGCCCACCGGGGCCCCGACGACGAGGGGTTCTATGAGGACGATCGCGCGGGCCTGGCGATGCGGCGGCTGGCGATCATCGATCTGAATACGGGGCACCAGCCCATCTCCAACCCGGACGGCACCGCCTGGATCGTTCTCAACGGCGAAATCTACAATTTCCTCGAACTGCGCCCAGAGCTGGAGCGCGCGGGTTATCCCTTCAAGACCAAGTCCGACACCGAAGTCATCATGGCGCTCTATGAAAAAATGGGCCCCGCGTGCGTGCGGAAGCTGCGCGGGATGTTCGCCTTCGCGATATGGGACAAGCGGCGCCAGCGCCTGTTTCTCGCCCGGGACCGCGTCGGCAAGAAGCCCTTGGTGTACGCGGCCGGGCCCGGCACTCTGGCGTTCTCCTCGGAGCTGCGATGCCTGTTCGAGTGGGGCGTCTCCAAGGAGATATTCCCCAAGGCGATCGACCTCTACCTCTCCCTGCAGTACATCCCGAGTCCCTGGACGATTTACCGGAACATACGCAAGCTGCCCCCCGCCCACACGCTGATCTACGAGAAAGGGCAGGCGCGCATCGAACGGTATTGGGATCTTCCTTTGGGAAGCGCGCCCCTCACCCGGGATCCGCGGGAAGCGCAGGAGATGCTGCGGGAAAAATTCCGCGAGGCCGTGCGCCTGCGGCTCATTTCGGACGTCCCTCTCGGCGCGTTCTTGTCCGGCGGGATCGATTCCTCGCTGGTCGTGGCCGTCATGAGCGAGGCCTCCTCCAGACCCGTCAAGACCTTTTCGATTGGTTTCGAGGAGGAAAATTTTTCGGAGCTTCCCTACGCCCGCGAGGTGGCCCGTGCTTACGGGTGCGACCACCGGGAGTTCGTCGTGAAGCCGGAGATGGCGGAGGTCCTGCCGAAACTGGCGTGGCATTACGGGGAGCCCTATGCCGATTCCTCGGCCCTGCCGTCATATTATGTCGCGCGGGAGACCCGGCGGCACGTGACGGTGGCTCTCAACGGGGACGGGGGGGACGAGAATTTCGCCGGCTACATCCGTTACTTCGCCATGAAAGGGGCCCGGGTGTGGGACCAGTCCCCGGCCCTCCTGCGCCGGATGCTTGGCCTCGCGGCCGAATGGTTGCCGGAGCGCAACGCGCCCCTGTCGCAGCTTTGGCGGATCAAGCGTTTCATCCGCTCCGTCGCTCCCGCGGACTTGGCGGGGCGCTATTTGGAGATGGTCTGTTATTTTTCCGATTTTTACAAACAGGGCCTCTATTCACCCCGGATGTTCCGGGACCTGGAGATTCAGGGGGAGCGGGAGCTAGTCTGGGCGAGGGACTATCTGCGCTCGGCCATGGATCGCGCCGGAAAGGAGGATTTCGTCAACCGGCTCTTGTACACCGACATGGTCACCTACCTCCCGGAGTGCCTTATGGTGAAAATGGACATCGCGACGATGGCGAACTCGCTGGAGGGGAGGTCCCCGTTCTTAGATCATGAGTTGATGGAGCTTTCCTTCCGCATGCCGGGGCACTGGAAGCTGCGCGGTCTTCGGGGGCATAAATGGATCCTCAAACAGGCCTTTTGGGACAAGCTGCCTCCAAGGATCCGCTCTCGGGGCAAGATGGGGTTCGGTATCCCGGTGGGCGCTTGGTTTAGGGGAAGGTTGAGGGACTACTGGAGGGGACACGTCCTGTCGGAAAAAGCGGTCGCGCGCGGGTATTTCAACCGCGAGGCGCTTCAAAGGATTTGGGAAGAGCACCAGTCCGGCCGCCGCGACCACGGCTACAGGATGTGGGCGTTGTTGATGTTGGAATTATGGCATCAGGAATGTCTGGAAAAGATGTCGGAAAAAGCGCCCCGGGACCAGGCGGTCCATCCATAGGGAGTGGACGGCACGGCGGAGGCTTATGCGAATTTTGATTACGGGCGGAGCGGGAATGGTCGGCAGCCATGCGGCGGAGCGTTTCGCGCAACAGGGCGACGAGGTCGTGGTCTTGGACAACTTGATGCGTTCCAAGTTGTTCGGGTCGAGCAAGGAAAGCGTCGAGTACAATTGGACCTATTTGGAGCGCTATCCGAACGTGTCGCGCATCCGCGGCGACGTCCGATCGGAGGAGGACGTGCGGCGGGCCCTGGGCTCCGGCGTCGACGCGGTCATCCATGCGGCGGGGCAGCCCGGAGTCGGGCTTTCCATGCGCCTTCCCAAGGAGGATTTCTCCATCAATGCCCAAGGCACTTTGACCCTACTGGAGTGCGTTCGGGACGTCTCTCCCAAGGCGGCCCTTGTGTTTTGCTCCACCAACAAGGTATACGGCGAGAACGTGGAGCGGCTTCGCCTGCGCAAAAAAAAGACCCGCTACGAGTACGCGGGCACCCGGGCGATCGACGAGACGATGCCCATCGACAGGACGGGGCACACGCCCTACGGGGCGTCCAAGTATGTCGCGGATCTATACGTCCAGGAGTATGCGCACTCCTACGGCATGAGGACGGCGGCTTTCCGGATGTCCTGTATCTACGGGACGCGGCAATTCGGATTCGAGGACCAGGGGTGGGTCGCGTGGTTCGTCATCGCGGCGATGAAGGGGTTCCCCTTGACGATTTACGGGGACGGGCGCCAGGTGCGCGACGTGCTCTTCGTCACGGATCTTGTCGCGGCGTTCGAGCGGTTCATCCGCGGCGGTCGGCGCAGCGGGGTCTATAATATCGGCGGCGGGGGCAAAAATACCCTCTCCTTGCTGGAGCTCCTTAAGATGCTCGAGGAGCGGCTCTCCAAGAAAATTCCTGTGAGCTTCGCCGACTGGCGTCCTTCCGACCAGAAGGTCTATATTTCCGACATCTCGAAAGCGCGCCGGGAATTGGGCTGGTCCCCCCGCGTGCGCGTCGGTGAGGGCGTGGATCATCTCGTGGAGTGGGCCCGGCGGCACGCGGACTTGTTTTGAACATCGTCATTCTAGGCGCAACGGGGCTGGTAGGGCACTCTCTCTGGCGGTCGTGGCGTCGGAGGGGCTGGAACGTGCTGGGCACGGCCCGTTCCAGGGAGTTTCCTGGAATCGAGCGCCTGGACATCCAAGACGGAGCGGCTCTCAGGGATTTGCTGCGCCGCGCGCAGCCGGAGATCACGGTTCTGGCGGCCTCCAACCCCAACGTCGATTTTTGCGAACGCGACCCTGCGCAAACCCGCGAGATCAACGTGGAGGCCACGCTCGATGTCGCCCGGGCGGTCTCCGAGGTGGGCGGGACGTTGGTCTTTTTTTCCTCCGACTACGTTTTCGACGGTTCCCGGCCGTATTTCGTGGAAAACGACCCCGTGGCGCCCCTCAACGAGTACGGACGGCAGAAAGCGGAGGCCGAGCGCGGCGTTGCGCGCTTGGCGCCGCGCTACCTTATCCTGCGCATTTCGGGGGTGTTCGGCTGGGAACTCGCCCGCAAGAATTTTGTCCTTCAAATCTTGGACCGGGCTCACGAGAAAAATCAGATAAAGGTCGCCCGGGACCTCTGGTATCATCCGACCTACGCGCCCAACCTCGCGGGCGTGCTGGAGGGATTGTTCGCTTCGGGCGCGCGCGGCGTCTACCACGCGGCGGGAGCGGATGAATTCTCCCGATTCGACTTCGCGGTGGAGATCGCACGGTGTTTTTCCTTGGACGAGCGCCGGATCGAGCCCGCTCGGTTCCAAGACATCCTGGGCGTCGCTCCGCGCCCGGCGAGGTCTTCTCTTCGCTCCGTACGTCTGGATCCTTCGGCGCAAAATGGCCTTTGTGGGGCGCGCGATGGACTGCTGGATATGCGGCGGACCCAGGGCGAATGGGTTCAATACCTGGAAGAATACGGCGTAGCGACGAAGGGGATCGGCGGAGGCGCGTGAGCCGCCAACGCTACGCGGGTGGGGCCGTTGGTTTTGCGGCCGCCCTCTTATATTTGTCCTTTCCCTCGGCCCGCTATAATTTCGACGGAGTGGCTTGCGCCATCGCCGTGGATTTGGCGGATTTTCGCCATCTCGTTCACGGCAACCACCTCGTCTACGGGCTCGTCGGCTATCTGTGGCACTCGTTTTGGAGGATGCTGGGGTACGGGGGCCCCTCCTTGCAGAGCCTCCAGGCTTTAAACTCCCTCCTGGGAGCCTTGGGCGCCGGTTTGTTCGTCCGCTTGGCAGTGCGCTCGGGAGGCGGGCTTGCGGCGGCGATGGTGGGCGGAGCCGGGCTCATGGTATCGCGCATTTACTGGACATGGTCGCTGGAGGCGCAGGTGTACCCTTTGGGGGCCGTATTCCTGATAGCGGCGGCTACCGAGGCGCTTGGCGAGCGGCCGCGCGCCCCTTACTTGGCGCTGGCTCATGCCGGAGCGATGTTGGGGCACGTGGGGCATGCCATGTTTATTCCGGTATGCCTCTACGCGCTGCCCACGGGAAAGGAGCGACTTCGTTATGCGGCTTGGCTGGGCGCCGCCCTGGCGATCTGCTACCTGATTGCGGGAATACTTTTCGTTCGGCCCGATTCGATGGGGGATGTCCGTACGTGGCTTTTGGGCAGCGCCGCGTTGACGCTCGATAAGAGCTTCCAATGGCACGGCGGGTATTCCCTGGGACATCTTCGGGATTGGCTCCGCATTTCGTTGACGATGTTCGGCGCGGGGGCCTGGGCGGGCGCCGTGTTCCTCGGGTTGGCCGCATGGGGAGCGTTTCGCTCTTGGACGGCCCGCCCGAAAGTCGCTCGGGTCGCGGCGCTGTGGCTGGCCGGGTACGCCCTGTTGTTCCTGTCTTGGGAACCTTATACGGAAGTCTATCGCATCACGGACCTGATTCCACTATGGCTTCTCATCGCCGCCGGCGTGCCGCGGCCTAAAAAATGGATGGGAGGATCCGCCGCATTGGCCGCCGGGGTGCTGGCATTGGGCCTGTGGAATCTTCGCGACGTCATCGTCCCACGAAGCGATCCCGCGCGCAACTCGGGTCTGCAACGGGCTTTATGGATCGCGCGAAAGACCCCGGAGGAGGCTTGGGTGGCGGTGGACCATGAGGATCAGGTATACGTCCCCTATTTCGCGCACCGGCGCCCGCTGATTCTAAGGTACCACGTGGCGGATCGCGATTCGCTGTCGCGCCGGATAGAGGCCATTGGAGCAGCCGGACTCCCGCTCTATGTGGTCCCCGA
>JACQPI010000155.1 GCA_016207585.1 Elusimicrobiota bacterium
CCCTTACACTATGGTCCCGTGGCGAGATTATTTTCCATCGGCGCAGCTCTTTGGCTGCTCGGGGCCGGCTTTCCTTCCGGCGCGCCCGCCCGGGCGTCTGAAAGAACTCCCGAAGATCTCATCGAGGTCCTGAAACGAACCGTGGACCTGATGCAGGACCCGGCCTTCGAGCCTGCCCGCGAAAAGACGAAGGCCGCCATCGAGAAGGCTTCCAGAACCGATCCACGGCACCGACGGCGGGTGCTGGCCGAATCCCTGTCCTCGGAGGTCGCTCCCCTGCTGACGGACCCTCGTATGCTGCGGTCGGTGCCCGAGCGGACCCGCAACCAAGTCGACAACGCGCTGTCGGACATCCTCGTTCAGGTCGGCGGCTATCCCGGCGCGGTCCTTTTGGCGCAATCAGCCCTGGACCGCGACCCCCTGAACCGCGACGCGCTCAACACCCTCTCCAAGGCTCACCTCGGTTCCGGCAACCACCCGGCCGCCGTAGCGGTCGCGACGCGAGCCCTATCGGCCTATCCCGATGATGAAACCGCCTATACGGTGCGCGCGTTGGCGCATTTCGCGGCCCAAAACTACCTTCAGGCGATCGAGGATTCCCGAAAGGCGTTGGCGATCAACAAATACAACGAGACCGCTCTGTACACGCTGAAGCTCTCCCAAAACAGGCTTCCCGTCACGACGATCGTCTTAAGTCCGGAACACCGCGTCCTGGCCGACGAGGTGCGCCGCGAATACGAGAGCATGCTCCAGCAACAGACGGAGATCGCCTCCCTCGGCCCCGACATGCGCGACGCCCTCAACGCCCGGGCGGCGGCCCAGATCAAGCGGGGCAATTTTTCCGGGGCCGTCGACACCGCGTCGCAGCTGCTCGTTAGAAGCCCGCGCGACGCCCGGGCCTACATGTTGCGCGCGACCGCTTACCACCTCCTCGGCAAATACGATAAGTCCCTTGAAGATTCGGCCCTGGCGACCGCCCTCGATCCCGCGAATGCAAGCGCCCACGACGTGCGCGCCGCGGCCTTGAACCAGCTGGGACGCGCCCATCAGGCGATCGAAGCGGCTTCCAAGTCCCTCGCGCTCCAACCCAAGAACGCCTATGCGTACGCAACCCGCGCGCGGGCCTATGAGAGGCTCGGCAATTTTCCCGCGATGTTGGCCGATTACGAGCGGGCGCGCCTGCTCAACGCTCAGTTCGAATCGACCTACCAGAATGCCCTGGCGGCCTATGCCCCGATGCGCGCCCCCGCGTCCGCCCCTCCACGGGGTTTCGGCGCGGGAAGCCGCGCCGCATCGGGCCGCGACAACGCCTTTTGGCTCACCCTGGGCGCCACCCTATGCGGCGGACTTCTCATCGCGCTCGGTGTTTGGCACGTCGCCTGGACGATGAACGGAGCCCGCTTCGCGGCGCGCGAGGCGCCCCCGGGGACCATCCCGTCCCAGTACCAGGTGCTGCGCACCATCGGACGGGGAGGGATGGGGATCGTATATGAAGCGTTCGACAAGGCTCTGGGCCGAACGGTGGCCATCAAGAAACTGCGTGATGAGATCAAGTTGGATGCTAAAGAGCGCGAACACTTCCTCCGCGAGGCCCGAACCGTCGCCTCTCTCCGTCATCCGGCGATCGTGGAGATATACACCATTCTGGAAACGGACGAGGACCTTTTTCTCGTATTCGAGCGTGCCGCGGGCAGGACTCTCAACGAACTGCTGGCCTGCGATGGCCCGCTTTCGTTCGCCGAAGCGCGCGCCATCTTAAGCGACATCTGCTCGGCCCTGCAGTATGCCCACGAACACCAGATCGTTCATCGGGATCTGAAGCCTTCCAATATCATGGTGGGCGACGACGGACGGGCCAAAGTGATGGATTTCGGCGTCGCCCACTGGATCAAAAACGCGGCGGAGCGCAGCTCGTCGACCAATACCGTCATGGGGACTCCCCAGTACATGGCCCCGGAAGCCGAGGACGGCATCGTCCGGCGCGAATCGGACATCTACGGCCTTGGCGTTTGCCTTTACGAAATGCTGGCGGGCCAGCGCCCGTTTTCCGGCTCCGCGCTGGCGCTGGCCAAAAGGACGCTGCGCTACCCGCGGCTGACCCGTCTTCGGCCGGGAGCCCCGCCCGCCTTGGACGCCCTGATCGACGACGCCCTTCGCCCGGACCCCGACCAGCGCATCCGCTCGGTCGGCGAATTCCTGAGGCGTTTCGAGGATGCCCTCCAGATGCCGAGCGCCTGATTTCAGTATAATGACTTCGTGATCGCTCGAATCCTCGTCGTTGATGACGACGCCGCGTTTCGAACCTCCATGCGCACCTTCTTGGAAAGCCGCCACCACCAAGTCCTGGAGGCTTCGGACGGATCCCAGGCCTTCGTTCTCGCCGAGCAAGAGGTTCCACACATAATCATCATGGACATCGTGATGCCGGGGCTTTACGGCAGCGCGGCTTCCAAAAAACTTCAAGAATATTGGCGCACGTCCCATATCCCCATCATCATCCTAAGCGGCGCGAGCCACGAGCCCGTCCGGCGTCTGATCGAGACGAATCCCAACATCCGATTTCTGAAAAAACCGGTCGACCTCGGCGCGCTCGATGAGGCCATCCACGCGTTGCTGCCTCAGGGAGGGATCCTCCCGTAGGAGTCCGCTCAAAACCATGGAGAACCCGGCCCTCGTAGCTTACCTGCGCAAACATCTAAAACGTTTCGGCGCGGACGCGCTCCGCGACAAGCTCATCGAAGAGGGCGTCCCGGAGGAGGCGGTCGAGGAGGCCATCACGCAGACCCTGCGAGGCCGATCCAGAGGCCGAAAAGTCCTGCCTTTGCTCCTTCTTGCGGCACTGGTCGGTATCGCGCTGCTTTGGCTGTCGCTGGAGAGGAAAGAGGAACCACGACAAATTCCGCCGCAAAATCGAGCTTCGCTTTCCACGTCCCCATCGGGCGCATTCGGCAAGGTCTTCATGGGGCACTACGGCTACGTGCTCCAGCTGCCGGAGGCTTACCGGACTCTGTCCGAGTTCAAGGACCTCCAGAAAACGCGGGAGGTGGTTTACATTTTCCCGGAAGGAACCGACCCGGCGAATCTGCTCAACGAGGGTCTCTACGCCGCCCTGCGGATTCTCAAGCTGGAGGTGAGCCCGCGAGAAACGGTCCGCGGGAAGGTGACGGCGGATTCTCTTCGCGCTATTGTCTTCTCGTCGTTCGCGCAACAAAAGCCGGCCCCTGTCTCGCGAGACATCAATGTCAGCGGCTTGCCTGGTTTTTTAATCTCGACGACCGCTCCCTATTCCCAAGTCAGGGCATTTTTGGTTGGAACCCGCGTCATCTACATCCTGACCGGATCGACGGAACAGGGGATATTCAACGAAGTCCTCTCCAGCCTGCACGAAGTGTCCCAAGAGCCCTTCGCCGGCTCTCCATGAGCGATTTTTTCGATACCCACGTCCACCTCAACGACCCGCGCTTTGATCCGGACCGCGAGAGCGTTTTACGGCTCTCGTTCGAGCGCGGCGTTCGGCGCCTGGTGGAAATCGCGGATTCGCCGGCCCAATGGGACGCCGCCCTGGCGCTGAGCCGCTCCTATCCTCAGAACGTCCGGTGCTCGCTCGGGCTGCATCCCTATCATGCGGCCGAATGGGACGTTTCCATCGAACATTCCCTGGAACGATTCGCCGCGCTGCCGGAAGTCGTCGCGGTCGGAGAGATAGGGTTGGACTATGCCAAGAGCCCGGTCGCGCGCAATATCCAAAAAGAGGTTTTCTTGAAGATGCTCTCCTCCGCGATTCTGCACCGCAAGCCCGTCGTCATACACTGCCGCGACGCCTACGACGATATGCTGAGCATCCTGCGCGACGCATTTCCACGGCCGGCGGCTCCCGGCGCGTTTCACGGCGTGCTGCATTGTTTTTTGGGGGCACCCGCCGACGCGGCGCGGGCGACGGAGCTGGGATTCGCCTTGGGAGTGGACGGGCCGATCACCTATCCGAAAAACGACGTCCTCCGGGCGGCCGTGCGCGCGGTCGGGCTGGACCGCCTGGTTCTCGAGACCGACAGCCCCTATCTTCCCCCCCAGAGCTCGCGCGGGAAACGCAACGATCCGGGATCGATTCCGGAAATCGCCCGGCGCGTTGGAGAGATTTTCGATGTGACGGTGGAAGAGGCGGCCCTGCGCACGACCCAAACCGCGGCGCGGCTTTTCCGGCTCTAGCCGGGCCGTCGGCCGGTCATTCTTCGGAAATGAAGACGTTCTTGACCTCGCTGTAGATATCCATCGCCTTCATTCCCAGTTCCCTGCCGAACCCGCTGCGCTTGGCGCCGCCGAACGGAGCCTCCAAATGCACGCTGCTCGAGCTGTTGACGCTCAGGACTCCGCTGCGCACCGCCCGCGCGACACGCAGGGCGCGCCCGACGTCCCGCGTCCAGATGGAACCGGAAAGGCCGTACTCCGTCGCATTGGCCAGACGCACCGCTTCCTTTTCAGTCTTGAAGGAAAACACGCATAAAACCGGCCCAAATATTTCCTCGCGCGCCACCCGCATGCTCATCCGGACATTCGAGAAGACCGCAGGGGTTAGGTAGGCTCCGCGCGCTAACGAACCTTTCGGGACATTGCCTCCGCATACGAGCCTGGCCCCTTCCTTCTTCCCGATGCCGATATAATCGATGACTTTAGATCTTTGCTGGACGGAGATCATCGGTCCGAGCTCGGTCTCGGGCCGTAGCGGATCTCCGATGACGTACGTTCGGGTTCGCCGCACCAGCCGATCCAAGAAACGCCTCAATACTTTTTCATGAACGATGGCGCGGCTTCGGGCGCAACAGTCCTGGCCCGTATTGGAAAATACCGAGGCCGCCGACATCCCGACGCAGCGGTCCAAATCAGCGTCCTCGAACACGATGTTCGGCGACTTGCCACCGAGTTCCAAGGAAACCCTCTTGATCGTTCCCGCCGCAGCGCGGCTGATCCGGGCGCCCACCTCCGTGGAGCCCGTGAAAGACACCTTCGCCACGCCCGGATGCGCCGCCAAGGATTCGCCGACCGTCGAGCCCGGACCCGTCACGACGTTAAAGACTCCGGCTGGAATTCCCGCCTCGCCCGCCCAGCGAGCCAGCCGCAGCGCGGTCAGCGGCGTATAGGACGCCGGCTTGAGCACGACGGTGTTCCCGCAGGCCAGCGCCGGCGCCAACTTCCAGGAAGCGATCATCATGGGGTAATTCCATGGAACGATCAAGGCGCACGCGCCGACCGGCTCGCGGAGGGTGAAGTCGAGGCCGCGCTTGCCGACCGGGATGGTCTCCCCGAAATATTTGCCGATCGCTCCCGCGTAATACTCGAAACAATCCGCTACGCCGTCGGCCTCGTCGCGCGAATCGCGGATCGGCTTTCCGGTGTTGATCGTTTCCAAACGCGCCAGCTCGTCGCGGCGACCACGCACGAGCGCCGCCAGATGGAACAGGCCGCGCGCCCTCTCGCGCGGCCCCAGCCGCGACCAAGGCCCCTCCAGCGCCCGTTGCGCCGCGGCGATTGCCCGGCCGACATCCGCCTCGTCGCCTTCCGCGACGCGCGCGATGACGCGTCCCGTGGCAGGATTTAAAACGGGACTATAGCGGCCGCGGGCCGGCGCGGCCTCCCGTCCATCAAGCCAGAGGCCTTCGCGCGCGGCGCTCCCCCGTGTCATGCCGCATCCTCAACGGGAATGCTTTGCATTTCCTCCCGGATGTAGTGAAGCACCGCGGGAGCCAACACGATGCCGGGCACGCCCAACACGACCTCCCCGACCAATATCCCGAGCAGGACCTGCCACATCGGTATGCGGAAGCTGGCCCCCATGATCCGGCTGTTGAGCAGATATTCCCCCTTATGGATGGCCACCAGGAATATCAGCGCTAAGATGGCATGCTTGGCCGAAAGCGTCAGGCCGGTGCTGACGATGATCGTGTTGCTCAACACATTTCCGATGATCGGAAGAATTCCCAGCACGAAGGTTGCCGGAATCAGGAATGTGATGTGGGGGAATCCGGTCATGACCAAAAAAATCGCCGTCAAGAACGTATTGATGCCCGATATCGTGACTTGCGCGCTCAACATCCTCTCGAAGCTGCGCATGAACCGAGAGATCCGCTCGTTGAATTCCCCGCGCAGCACGTCGTAAAGATTCGACGAGAATGGCCCCTCGGGAGCGTCGCTCATGAAACACAATATCGAGACGAATATGCCGATCGCCACGTGAAAGAACTGCCGGGTCAACAACCCGCTCGCATGCGTAATCTCGGAGACGTTTTCCCTGGTGAAATAGAGGACCGCCTCCCTGAGCTCGTTGATGTTATCAAACGGCATCGGCACATGGTAATGCCGCGCCAGGGCCGCCAGCTTCGGCACGAGGTCGGCCAACAAGCTGGGAACCGTCACGACCGTTTGACGCACGAAAAACCAGAATACCCCCCCCAGGAAAGACGACGCCAAAATGAAAATGCCCAACGATAGCCAACGGGCGCCGCGGCGAGGCGCCCTGTAGGTCAGCCGCCGGTTCGTCATATCGAGAATCGTGTAGGAAAAAAGCCCGGCCAGAAGCGCGGCCCCAAGATGAAAAACCGCCGCCAGGAGTAAGAGGCCGGCAAACAAGAACTGCGCGGCGATTCGGATCCTTTTCTTGCTCTCCATCCGTCTCCTTAGAAATAGTTGGAGGTGATGCCGCCGTCAACGACGAAAACGCCTCCGTTCGTCCAGGAGGCGTCGTCCGAGGCGAGATGCACGGCCAGGGCCACGATGTCCTCCGGGCGGCCGAAGCGGCCCATCGGTATTCGGTTGAGCCGTTTCGCCTTCTCCGCCGGCTCCCTCAATAGCCACTGCATCAGCAAGGGGGTTTCTATCGGCCCCGGGCAAATGGCGTTCGCTCGCACCCCTTTCGGGCCAAACTGAACCGCAAGGGACTTTGTCAGCGCCAGGACCGCTCCCTTGGAGGCGGTATAGGCGTCCTGGGCGACGCTGCACCCGACCAGCGCGACGAATGACGCGATATTGATCACCGAGCCGCCCCCGGCGCGCATCAACTCGGGGATTCCATGTTTGCAAACCAGGGCGACTCCCTTGACATTGACCGCGAATACCCGGTCCCAAACCGCCTCGTCCGCGCCGACGACGGAGCCGTCTTTTTCGGGGAAGATGCCGGCGTTGTTATAGAGGACGTGCAGCGCCCCGAAGGCCTTTGTCCCTTCCGCCACCAATCGGCTCACATCCGCTTCCCGAGAGACGTCGCATTGAACGAAAACCCCTTCCCCACCTTCCTTCCGGACCGACGTCAGCGTCTGCTCGCCGGCCGCCGCGTCGACATCGGCACCGATGATCCTGGCCCCCTCGCGGGCGAATGCGAGACAGGCTACGCGCCCCATGCCGCTCCCGGCTCCCGTGATCAGACAGTTCCTTCCCTGCAACCGCATCAAAGTCCCCTGCTCCCTCCTAGTTCAAATGGCGGTAGCCAGCCCTTTTGACCGCCCTGGAAAGCCCGCTCCCATGGACGTCGAATCTCAAGCCCCTGTCCGTCATCAAAGTAAGCCCTTGGACGATATGAGAACGTCCCTTCAGTTTCTCGACCAAGGTCGCTATGTCCTTGGCCGCCGACCGATGGTCGACCACCGCGCCGCCCACAAACCAATGAATGAGCTTGGAAGCCGTTTTCTTGCTGGGAAACAGCTTCAACAAAATCTGACGCTCCGTCACGAAAAGGTCCCCCACCTGATGTTCCGTTTTACGTTTCATCGTTTCCTCTTGACCCGAATTTTCCAGCGCTGTCCGGATTTTACAAAAAAGACCGCCCGTGTCAAGGCTTCCAACTTTCCGCAAAACCGGGTTCGATGAGCCAGCCGCGCCGACTCGCATCTTGATGCGATCGGGCCTCTTCCGAGAACAAGACTCTCAGGCCTTCCCCGTACTCGAGCAAAGGTCGATCGTGCTCTCCGCCGAGCGCAAGGTCCGGGGCTCGCCCCATCAGCAGGGTCACCGCCTCCGCCTCTCCCGAGCCGACCGGGACGGGATTGATGATCTCTTCCTGCAGGACGCCGGAACGCACGCGGGGGCGCACCCCGACGACCCGGCTCGGATCTACCTTATAGTAGTCCGCCAGCAGCTGGGCCCCCCACGCGTTGGATGCGCTCAATATCCATAAATCAAAGCCGTTCTTTGTAAGCGCGCCGCAGAGCTCCTCAATTTCTGGAATCAGCGCGATGCCATGCCGAACCCGTATAGGCGTCTCATCCTCCGGAGATTGGCGCACGCTCTCCCATTTCAGGGAGCCCATTTCTTTCGTGATCACGTCCTTCATATATTGGGCCCATTCCCCTTCCTTGAAGCCGGCCAAGAGCTTGGACAACCATAGGCCACAGGTCCGCCGGCCCTCCCGACGGCAGATATCCTGGTACGCGGAAAAAAGAGCCTTCCGATACGCCTGATAATACGGATTCTTCGGCCAAATAACCTGGGGGTCTCGCGAAAATCCATTGTAGCCGGCCAGCGCGCGTCGATCGTAGGGCGGTGGAAGCCTCTTCCAAAAGAAATCGTCGAATTTGAAAGCGGCGTCCGTCACAAGATGGTAAAACGCAGTTTCCGCGACGCTCCCGAGGATCGACACGTCATCGAGGATCAAGATGGCTATGGGGCGACGCGCTTCATCGAAATCTTCGGATTGATTGCCTCGGGATGCGATCAATCCCTCCAACGCTTTTCGAGTTTCGTCGCGCCACCGACCGGAAAGCTCGACACGGGGCTTTCGCGGAGCTTGCGATTTTTTCGCCCTATTCTTATACCGCGACCTGCGGCGAGGGGCCCGGCGGCGAGGCGGCGTGGTCTCGGATGACGCATCGGAAATTTTCCCGGCCGGGAAATCCTCCGCGATCGCGGCTCTTCCGGTCGCAATATCCGAATGGAGCGTCGCGGCCGCGCTTAAAACGAGTATTGCCGCGATGATTTTTGCCGGAGACATGTGCTTCGCACCACGATTTAGTGTAACAAAAATCTCTAAAAAAATTGTTAATTTTCCGATAAAGTTTTATAATATCCTGTCGTCGTTCTTTTATTATCGACGGATGGCCGGAAGTCAAGCCGCTGATGCGAGGTGATGCTTATGGCGAACATGAAAAAGTCGGACTATTTGCGAGGGACGGTCGAGCATATCGACATCACCAAGCACAATGTCGTTGCGTTGGTCGACGCGATGGAGCGCACGGCCTTCCAGGCCCGCAACCTCGCCCGCGCCGCCGAGATCTACGACCAGATGCTGGCCGACAAGGGCTGCTCGGTCATTCTATGTCTGGCCGGGTCCCTCTTCTCGGCCGGCCTCAAGAAAATCGTCTATGACCTCGTCCAGTGCAACATGGTCGACGCCATCGTATCGACCGGAGCGGTCATCGTCGATCAGGACTTTTTCGAGGCCCTGGGGTTCAAACACTACCTCGGCACCCCCTTCTCGGACGACAAGGCCTTGCGAGGGGCGCGCGTCGACCGGATCTACGACACCTGCATCGACGAGGACGAACTGGGCGTTTGCGACCAAACCCTCTCGAACATCGCCGGCTCCCTACAGCCCCGTCCTTATTCATCCAGGGAGTTCATCGCCGAGATGGGAAAATACCTGTCGAAGCGGTCCAAGGTGAAGGATTCGGTCGTTCTGGCCGCGTACCAAAAGGGCCTTCCCATCTTCGTCCCGGCCTTTTCCGACTGCAGCGCCGGAATGGGGCTCCTGCACCATCAATGGCACCATCCCGACGCTCACGTCTCGATCGACTCGGCCAAGGACTTCGTCGAGCTGACGCGGCTCAAAATCGAGGCGAAAGACACGGGGCTGCTCATGATCGGCGGCGGCGTCCCGAAGAATTTCGCGCAGGACGCGGTGGTCGCCTGCGAAATGATCCAGCATGAGGTCCGCATGCACAAATACGCGATCCAGATCACGGTCGCCGACGAGCGCGACGGGGCGCTGTCGGGATCGACGCTGAAGGAGGCCTGTTCGTGGGGCAAGGTCGACACGACTCACGAGCAAATGGTGTTTTCCGAGGCGACGATCGCGTTTCCGCTGCTCGCGGGCTACGCATATCACAAGAATTCCTGGAAGCACCGCCCCGAGCGGAACTTCAACTCGATCCTCGATGAATCGCCGCTGGCGACGGCGCGGAGATAATCAATGCCGGAACCCTTTATCGCAAAAGAGATATTCCTGACCGAGGGCGTCGGCCGACACAAGGAGAAGCTCGCGAGTTTCGAGGAAGCGCTGCGGGACGCGAAGATCGCGCGTTTCAACCTCGTGTATGTTTCGAGCATTTTCCCCCCCCATTGCAAGCTTGTTTCTCCAGCCAAGGGGCTCGCAAAGCTAAAAAGCGGACAGGTGCTATACACGGTCCTAAGCCGCAACGAGACGAACGAGAACCGCCGCCTCATCGCCGCGACGATCGGCTTGGCGGTCCCCAAGGACCGAGCCCAGTACGGATATATATCCGAACACCACAGTTACGGTCAGACGGATGAGCAGGCAGGCGATTACGCGGAGGACCTCGCAGCCTCCATGCTGGCCACGACTCTCGGCATCGAGTTCGACCCCTCCGCCTCATGGGACCAGAAGAAGGAAATCTGGAAGATCTCCGGCAAAATCGTCAAGACGATCAACGTGACCCAGTCCGCTATCGGCATGGGCGGATATTGGACAACGATCGTCGCGGCGGCCGTCGCGGTCGGTTAGGGGCTTCTCCGAGAGTGAAGCTTTCCTGGCGAGTCCGAAGGCCCCTGTCGCCGTATCCGGAAGTACTCCCCGGCAAATTCATGGGCGTCGACGCGCCCCTCCGGGACGCCCGGTTTCTCGTTTTGCCATTGCCTTATGAGAAAACGACCTCCTATAAAAAAGGAACCGAGCGCGGACCGGAGAAATTCATCGAAGGCTCTTTGGGCGTGGAGCTTTGGGACGAAGAGCTTGGGATGCAGACTTACCAAGCCGGCATCCACACCTTGCCGATCCTCACCAGCCCCGAACCGGCCGATAAATTCTTCCCGAGACTGCAGGCCGAAGTGGAGCGGCTCGCCCGTCTGAAGGACAAAACCCTGTTTTGCGTCGGCGGAGAGCACTCCCTTTCACAGGCGACCATCCCGGCGTTCGCTAAATTCCATCCAGGCCTCTCGGTCCTGCATTTCGACGCGCATGCGGATCTTCGCCCCGAATACGAGGGGTCCCCTCACAATCACGCCTGCGCCCTCTACCCGGCCTCGAGATTTTGCCGTATCGTCCAAATCGGCATCCGGTCCATCGGGGAAGAGGAAGCCCATATCGTCGACGCCGGCAGGGTCAAGACGATTCCTTTACGTCGCCCCCCCGACTTGCCCAGCCTCATACGGGAGGTGCTTCGCTCCCTGGGCAAGACCGTTTACCTATCGATCGATCTCGACGGATTCGATCCCGCCGTCATCCCCGGAGTGGGAACCCCTCAACCGGGCGGGTTCAGCTGGTTCGAAGGAATCGAAATATTCCGGCAGGTGATCGCGAAAAAAACCGTGGTGGGAATCGACATCATGGAGCTTTGCCCTCTCCAAGACACCGTCCACTCCGAGCTGGCGGCGGCCAAGCTCGCCTACCGCCTCATGGGCTATCTCCGAGCCAAAGATTCCAAACTTTTTTAGAAGCTATATCCGTTCGAAATAGCGATCCAGCTCCCAGCAGGTTACCGCCCGCCCGAAGGTATCCCACTCCGTCTCGGCCGCATGGGCGTAGTGGCGGACGACCGCATCGTCGAACGCGGCGCGCGCCGGCTCTGAGTCCGCAAAAGCCGCGAGCGCTTCCTGAAGGGTCGTCGGCACACGGGCCGCCTGAGCGGCGTAGGCGTTGCCCTTCAACTCTTTCGGAGGATCGATTCTGCGTTCGATCCCGTATAGTCCGGCCGCGATCGTCGCGGCGAAGGCAAGATAGGGATTGGCGTCCGCGCCGGGGATCCGGTTCTCGATACGAAACGCTCCCCCCGCTCCCACGATTCGAAACCCGCAGGTGCGGTTGTCTTGCGCCCAGGCGATGCGCGTCGGGGCGAACGTTGAGGCTTGGTATCTTTTGTAGGAATTGATGCTCGGCGCATAAAAAACCGAGAAGTCGCTCGCCAGGGCGAGCTGCCCCCCCAAGAAATATTGAAACAGCTTCGAGCCCGCCCCCTTTTTGGCGTCCCAAAACAGGGGCCGGCGGCCGCTCGCGTCCCATAGGCTGGAATGAAGGTGGAAACTGGATCCCGCCAACGCCGCGTCGAATTTCGCCATAAAGGTCAAGGAGCAGCCCTTGCCCATAGCGATCTCTTTGGCCCCATGCTTATAGACCAAGTGGCGATCCGCCATCTCAAGGGCCTCGGCGTAACCGAGATTGATTTCGTGCTGCCCCGGTCCCCATTCCCCCTTGGACGCCTCCACCGGCACGCCTGCCGCCTCCATCTGACGCCGGATTTCCCCCACCACGGGCTCCTCCCGCGTTCCCTGGAGCATGTGATAGTCCTCGATATAATGGCCGTAATTCTCAAGGCCGTGGAATTTTTTTTGCTTGGCCGATTCGTACGATTCCCGAAAGAGATAAAACTCCAGCTCCGACGCGGTCTTCACCTGGAAACCTCTTTCCCGCGCGCGCGCGATCTGCCGCTTGAGTATCGTCCGGGGCGCGACGGCGATCGGGCGCCCTTGCGAGTCCTCCAGGTCGCAAACGATTAATGCGCTCTTTTCCAGCCATGGCAATCGCCGAATCGTGCGAAAATCCGGGATCATGTGAAAATCGCCGTAGCCTTTTTCCCAACTCGTCAATTCATACCCAGGAGTCGGGTTCATCTCCATGTCGACGGTCAACAGATAGGCGCACGCATGGACCCCATGGCTCGCCGCTTCCTGCGCGAAAAAACGTCCGGTCAGCCGTTTTCCCATCCAGCGGCCCTGCATATCAGGAAAGACCAAGAGAACCGTGTCGATTTCCCCCCCGCCAATGAGCGTCAAAAGTTCTTTGAGCCGGATCATGGATGCTTCCTCCCGATCGACGGCCCATTATAGACAATCCTCGCACGGACCGCAACAAAACAGAATATAACACTAAAC
>JACQPI010000170.1 GCA_016207585.1 Elusimicrobiota bacterium
GAATTGGGGAGAGGGTCTTTTGGGTTTTATTTCGTAGGTAAAAAGTCTGGAAAAAATAGGACTTTAGTCCTATTCCTGGGTTTCATTCGTTTCGAGATTGATCGAGATCCGGTCCTGCCCGGGAATTTCCACCAAGGCGCGGCGTCCATCCTTGCCGTAGAGAATGCGCATCCCCGTGGCGGGATGCACGAGGCCGTCCCTGCGGAGGTTTTGGAACTGGCGGTACGCCCACGGTTCCCCCTCATGCAAAAGGAACCAGCCCTCGGGCTTTTTCCACCACCAGCGGCTCTGATGCCATACGAGGGGCTGGTCGGGCCGCGCGAGCACCCACCAGCGTTTCTTCGCACAGACCAGCCAGACCCAACCGTCCCCGTGCGCGAAAGCCCAGGCGGGCCCCGCATGCCAAAGCCGGCCGGCGATCGTCGCGTGCCAGTGATTCTTCGGCGGGGTCCCGGACTCCTTCGCGGCCGCCCCCTCGGGAGGGAATATCGCCTCGACGTCGGATGCCGGCGGGTTCAAGAACTTCAGGAGGCCTTCCTGCGGGGAGGGCCTTGCGGCTTCGGCTTGGATGCGCTTTAAATCCGGAGGACGCAGGGCGTTCGAAGGAGGCCTCAGAAACCCCTGTTTGAGCATCCGCCGCACGGTGGAGCGCCCGGGAATCTTTCGGTCAGAAGGGCCGGTCTTCCGGTCGCCGGGATGCGGCGGCCGCCCGAGCGCTATCGCGAGGTAGTGCCGCCGCCGGAGGTCGTTGGGAAGCGGCCGACCGAGCGCTATCGCGAGGGGCGGCCGATGATGGGGTCCGGCCCGCATGCGGCCTCTGGAGATCCTCCCATCCCAGAGATGGGTTCGAAGAATCTCTCTCGCGCGGTCGCCCAGCTCGGAGGCGAGTTTTCTAAGTTCCGAGAAGCGCGTCACCGCCCGCCGCGTTATTGGAGGGTTGAAACTCGACGCGTTCTCAGACTTCGCTTTCGAGGGCGGCGGGACGGCGAGAGCCGGACTCGTATGGGGCCCTGGATTTATCGGGACATCGACGTTTCGCGCGTCGGTCCGCGGATTTCCATTGTTGGAAGGAACCGACTTCGATCTCAAGGAACGGAACCGCCGGGAGGGTTCGGGGGAATGGGGAGAGGGCGCGACGGAGCGCGAAGCGTCTCGGACGCCCCGGGGAGTTTTTTGCGAGATCGGCGCGCCTCTCATCGGCCCGACAGCCTCCCGCAAGGACGCCGTGCCGCCGACGGTTTTTTCAGGCTTGCCCTCGGAGCCGTTTCCCCCGGAGAAATCGGTGCCCGCTTCCGGGAGGGCGCGGCCCCCCCTATCGAGTGATCCTGCCTTGGGATCGGAGGCGCGATGTCCACCCTCTTTTTGATGGGACAGCAAGCCGGCCTGCGTCGGGATTTCCGCGAGGACCGGGACGGACGAGGCGCGGCGGATGCGATCGATCCGCAGGCTCGCGATGACGGCCAACGCCCCCAAACCCATCCAGAAGAGCGGCAAAAGGCGGGCGGAAGCGAGCCGAGGCGAATTCGACCGGGAACCCATAAGCGCTTTCCATGAGGGGGGCCTTCCCGGATGATTAGGCGAGCCGGCGCCTTGCGCAAGGACCAAGGGGCCCGGCTCCGTATGGGTCTAAGGAACCTTCAAATCGGCCGCCAGCACGACCGCCTCGGCGATTTCCCGCATCGATTTTCGCCGGGCCATGCTCTCTTTCTGAATCCACCGGAAGGCCTCTGTTTCTCCCCAACCCTTGCCATGCATGAGCAGGCCCTTGGCCCGCTCGACGGCCTTGCGGGTCTTGAGATCCTCCTCGAGATCCTCGATGAGTTTCGTCTTCCGCTCCGATTCTCGAAGGAGCCACGCGTGCTCGATCGCGCCGGCGACCAGACGGCCGATGGCCGTCAAGAGGTGAACCTGGGTCGGCGAGTGGCGCCTGGATTTGCGGTGCTGCACGTTGATGACGCCGATCACCTTGTTTTTGAGGATCATGGGAACCGAGAGGAAGGCCTCATAGCGGTCCTCGGGAAGCGCCGTAAAAGATTTGAAACGCGGATCGGCCCATGCGTTTTTCGAGATCGCGACCGGTTTTTTTTCGTGCGCGACCCAGCCGGTGATGCCCTCCCCCACCTTGAGCCGGACGCGCCCCACCGCCTGAGGGCGCGGGTTTTTAGAGGCGGCGAGGATCATCTCATGGTAAGACGGGGCGTGGACGTAAAGGAAACAGCCGTCGGCCCGCGTGACCTGCGTCACCAGATCGATTATTTCATGCAGGATTTCTTCCAGATCGAATTGCGTGCCGATGATATGGATGATGCGGTGGAGGAGTTCGTTTTCTCCCTTGAGCGAACCATGCCGGGCCGATGCAACCATGTCTCTATATTATGATTTCTCCGACGGTTGCGTCCAATTGAATCATTGGCCTTTCCGTTGCGAACATAACGCAACGAGACAGCCCGTTTAATAGTGGGAACTATGGATGCCGCCGCGCCCGATACTTCTTGGGGACTTTCTTCTCAGGAGGCGGCGCGGAGGCTGCAGCGGGACGGGCCCAACGAGCTTCCCGATCCGCGTTACCGTTCCGGCCTGGCGTCGGCGCTCGAGGTTGCCGGGGAGCCGATGCTCCTGCTGTTGGTGGTCTGCGTCCTTCTTTATTTCGCGCTGGGAGACATGGGGGAGGCCGCCTTGTTGAGCGTGGCGGTCGTCCTAATTATAGGGATCGACTACGTACAGGAGCGCCGGACGGAGCGGGCCCTGCAGGCCCTGCGCGATCTATCGAGCCCGCGGGCCCTGGTCTTGCGAGACGGCGTCCTCGCGCGCGTCTCGGGACGGGAAGTCGTCGTGGGAGATATCCTGATCCTGTCGGAAGGGGACCGGGTCGCGGCCGACGCGGCGGTTCTGGAATCGACGGACATGGCGTTGGATGAGTCCCTTTTGACTGGCGAGTCCGTGCCGGTCGCCAAGGGCATCTGGAGCGGCGCGCCGGACTGGAAGAGGCCCGGAGGCGACGGGCTTCCCTTCGTATACGCGGGGACGATGATCGTCCGCGGCCACGGCAAGGCACGGGTCCTTCGCACCGGCGCCGCGACCGAGATGGGGCGCATCGGCAAGGCGCTTGCGGCGCTCGAGCCGAAGCCTAGCCCCCTGCAGAGGGAGATGCGCGAATGGGTGCGTCTGCTGGCGGGGGTCGGCGTCCTCGTGAGCTTGGCCGTGGCGGTCTTGCGCGTGGTCCGCGGAGGCTCCTGGACGGAAGGGGTGCTGGCGGGCCTGGCCTTGGCGATGTCTCTGATTCCGGAGGAATTGCCCGTCGTCTTGGCCATATTTCTGGCGCTCGGCGCCTGGCGCATTTCCCGTCGCCGCGTGCTGACGCGCAAGCCGGCCAGCATAGAGACGCTGGGCACGATCACCGTCCTCTGCGCCGATAAAACGGGCACGCTGACCCAGAACCGCATGGCGGTGCGGCGCCTGTGGGCGGCCGGCGAGCAATGGGAAATCGGCGGCGGCTCCCTGGACGAGCCCTTCTCGCAGCTCCTTCATTACGCGATACTCGCCAGCCGGCGCGACTCGGCGGACCCCATGGAACATGCTCTGCGGGAGCTTTCGGGAAAAAATCCCTGGGCCGGGTTGAACCTCGTGAAGGATTTCCCTCCCGTTTCCGGGCGCCCGGCCGCCGCGAGGATATGGGAATCGCAAGGCGCGGGAGTTCAGGTGGCTGCGATCAAGGGAGCTCCGGAGACGCTTGTCGGGCTGTGCCTCGGCGGGTTTTCTCCAGACTCCGTGCTTGAGGCCGTTTCGGGGATGGGGCGGGAAGGCCTGCGGGTCTTGGCGGTCGCGCGCGGCGAAGCAAGCGGCGCTTCGGCGGAGTCGCTCGAGGACTTCCGCTTCGTCTTCCTGGGTCTCGTCGCGTTCGAGGATCCGGTAAGGCCGACCTCGCGTCGGGCCGTCGAGGAGAGCCGCAAGGCCGGGATTCGAATCTTAATGGTGACGGGAGATCACCCCGAGACGGCGCTCAGCATCGCCCGCCAATCGGGCATCGACGCCACCCGTGTCGCGACGGGATCCGAGCTGGCCTCCTTGGACGCTCCCGCCCTGCGCCGACTTCTGAGGGAATGCTCGGTGTTCGCGCGCGTCCATCCGGAACACAAGCTGCTGATCGTCGAAACCCTGAAGGCGGCCGGGGAGATCGTCGCGATGACGGGGGACGGGATCAACGACGCCCCGGCTCTCCAGGCGGCGCACGTGGGCATCGCGATGGGAGGGCGCGGAACCGATGTGGCCCGCGAGGCTGCCGCCATCGTCATCCTCAACGACGACCTGGCCGTCATCGTGGAGGCGATCCGCAACGGGCGCGAGGTGTTCGAAAACATCCGCAAGGCCTCCCGCTTCATTCTGGCCGTCCATTTGCCGATCGCCGGCTTGGCCTTGTTGCCGGCGGCGCTGGGTTGGCCGCTCTTCCTGATGCCGCCGCACGTCGTTTTTCTTGAGCTCGTCATCGACCCGGTCTGCACGATGGTGTTCGCGGCGGATGAAAGAGCAATCGACCCGATGGGTCACCCTCCCCGGCGGCCTGGAGAACCCCTTCTGGACCGAGCCACGGTTCGGGAGGCGCTGCGCCAAGGGATCGGCGTCCTAGCCATATCCATCCTCGCCTATGCCTGGGGATTGTACGCGGGGTGGAGCGCTGCGGCCGCCAGGACCGCCGCATTCAGCGGCTTCGTTCTGGCGGTGACCGCCATGGTCGCGGGGAACCTGGCCTGGGATAAAAGTCTGGGGAGCGTCCTGAGAAACGCGGCCTTTCGCTGGGTTTTGGGCGTGGCGGGAGTGATACTCGCCCTGGTACTCGCGATGCCCCAGTTGCGGGCTCTGTTCCACTTCGAGGCGCCGGGCAACGGACAGATCGCCCTAGCCTGCGTTGCGGGATTGTCGGCCCTCCTGTGGATCCGCGCCGCGACCCGCCGGGATATTTCCCATAATCCCGGGGGATGACCGATTATCCCCTTGCCGATTGCGCCTTCCCCTTCATTGCGCGAATATCCTCTTGAAGCGCTCGGTCATCACCTTCTCGAACTTTTGGCGCATCGACGGACTTAACTCCGAGTAAATCGCCAGCTCTCGGAGCTTCTCTTGCGCGTTTTGCATCTTCTCAAAGCTGTTTGTTGCGGCCTTCGCGTCGATCTTTAGATAGCCGGCGAGGCTCTCGAAGTCGGATCTCTTCAACTTATTCTTTTTGCCGTTGATCATCAGCGCCGAATCTTCCTCTTCGTCGAAGTAGACCCTCGACGAGACGAAATCGTAGCACGGCGCGAGGGAGGCCTTCTTCTCACGAATGAGAAAGGCCCAGTTTTTTAAGTGCATGTCCCCGTTGCCGATAAGAAAGCAAAAGAGGACTCGCTCGAAGCAATCGACTGTGTCGAGGCCGACGTTTTCCGCGTGTGCGCGGATCGCCTTGCCGACGCTTTCCAGCGAGCCCTTATACTTGTCGGTTGATCCGAGTAACTGGAACATCGTTTCGTGTTGTATTTTTCCGCCGTCCTCCGTCCGGTCGAAGCGCTTAATGATGTAGCAGAGGCGGCTGTCCGACATGGAGAACAGCCCATGGAAGGGGCCGGGCATCCCGAGCGCCGCTGCCATGGTCATGCAGGCGTTCTCCATCGCGGGTAGGCCGGGATATTCGTTGGGCTCCGGCTTGAGAATATGGGTGCTGCCGGTCGGAGCAATCTCAATTTCCGAGGAGTCTTTGTTCAGCCGGACAAGCGCCTTCGCCTGGACGCCCGAGATCGACATGTGATCTGCGGCCGTGGTGACCTTCGCCGGCAGGTCCGCCAGGGCGAACGGGATTTTCGGAGTGACCGCCTTTCCCCAAAGCGCCTTGAGGCACTTCGCGTGGTAGCGCCCCTCTTCCTCGAGCGACAGTTCGCAGCAGAGACACCTATTCGCCATGGCGCTCCTTATCGATCGGCCGGATGCTGATTGCCCCGACCGGATCTTTGCCGGTATGCAGGAGCAGGTGGAACTTGTCGTTCTTGTCGATCTTCGAGGACGTGCAGGTTAACTC
>JACQPI010000164.1 GCA_016207585.1 Elusimicrobiota bacterium
GGCCATGGCGCTTGCGCCTGAAAAGCCGGATCAGCTCCTTGGGGACCGAGGAAAGATCCACGGAAGGCGCAAACCCCCACCGCAAAGGGAAGGCTCGGGCGCGCATTTGATGGGAGAGGATCGGAGTATCCTCCGAGACGATCCCCAGGCCCGAGGAACGGATCAATTCCAGCGCAAGGGTGCTTTTGCCCCCTCCCGAAGGCAGCAGGATGAAACCGGCCCATCCCTTGTATTCGAATCCCAAGGCATGGAGCCGATGGAGTTTCCGACGGTCCAGATCCTCCCCCACGCGCGACAATACCGCCAAATAGGACAGCTCATGAAGCCTTTCGGGATCGCCGCAGTACAGATGGCCGGAGCGGGCGCCGTAGTCATAGACCGCCAGAGCCCCGTCCTCATAGCGTACAAAGCGGGTACTTCCCTCATCGAACACCGCGAAGTCCCGCATATGGAAGGCCGCCCGCCGCGCCGGCTCAGCGATCCGTCGCGCGCCATCGGCGTGGAGGGTCCAGCGGATATGCGGCCGCGTATCGGCCGGACCCGCCTCGAAATAAGCGAAATCGCGCCGCAAGGATTCCAGGACCACGGGATGGTCGCACGCGAGCAAAACGGATATGCCGTGAACGTCGAGGCGCAGCTCCGTCATAGACGGACCCTGGACTGAAAGAAGCCGGCCGCCACCCCGGCGGCATACGCGACGTGCCCGGAGAAACCCAGCAGGGGCACCCAGAGCGCCGCCCGCGGATCCTTGCGCGCGTATGCCAGCCGGACGCACTCGACTCCCCCGCAAACAGTATAAACGAGCAGTGGAACAAGAATATGTGGAGTTCGCCATAGCCAGAACAGCCCCGCGAGATAAAAGCTCCATGCCACGGGAATCAACACGAAGTACTGGAAAGTCCCCGGCGCCGAACGGGTAATCTGTCCGCGTCCCCGGCCGCTCGTGAAAGCCTGCAGGCAAAACGCCCCGAGGCGACCGCGCCGGCGGTGAAAAACGTACAAATCAGAAGCGTACAACAGGGCGCCCCCGACGCCCTCTATCCGAAAAAGCAGGAGATTCTCCTCCGCGCTGGCGCAATCCTCGGAGAAGAATAGGCCGTGCCTCTCGAAGACCTCCCTGCGCACGGCCAGGTTGCTGAGCGTGAAACACCACCCCGGCAGGGTTTGCTCCGTTTCGCCGGGCCGGTGCCTTATGCGCGTCGGGCCGGCTCCCCAAGGCGAGCGGAGCAGGAAATCGACCGCCCGCTCGAACGGGGCGGCGTCCGCTGGGCCGATGTTGGGCCCTCCCATCGCCAAGACCCGCGGATAGCGTTCGAACTTCCTTACGAGGCGCTCCGCGAATCCTTCGGGGATCTCGGTATCGTCATCTAGAAAACAGATGATCCGGCCGCAAGTCTCCTTGACGACGCGATTCCTTGCCGCTGGGCGGGAAACGCGCTCCAGTTCCAGCACGCGCATGTAGGGATAGCGCTCCTCGATCCACGCCTTGAGCGGGGCGTGGGACGCGTCGAAACCGTTGAAGCCCGCCCAAACCTCCACCGCCTCCGTCCCGCGGGCCCGGTCCAGGCTCTCCAGACAGCGCATCAGAAGCTCCGGCCGGCGGTAGGTGATGACGACGAAGCTTAGTTGCGCGCGCATCAATGGACTCTTCAGCGCCCGGAATCCGCATCCGCGAAAACGGACGGTTTCAAAACGGGCACCCGTCCCGCCAACAGATCGAGATAGGATTGGGCGGCCCGGTCCCAATGATAATGCGCGGATGCCTCCAACGCCCCCCGCCCGAGGCGGCGGCGCAGCTCGGCGTCACGCAGCAGCCGCAGCAGCCCCTCGCGCAGCCCCTCCACGTCCGCCGGCTCGACCAGCAACCCGGTTTTCCCGTCCTCGATGATCTCCGGAATGGCCCCGGCCCGGGCGGCCACTATGGCCCTGCCGCAGGCCATCGCCTCCAAAAGGGCGATGCCGAAGCTCTCCGCCCGGGAAGGCTGGACATAGACCGTGCACGAGCGCAAGGGCTCCCAGATTTCCGGACGCTGCAGCTCCCCAAGGAAACGTACCCGCGAGGCGATTCCCAGCCGCTTGGCGAGACCGTCATAATGCCCGTTGCTGCAGTCCACCCCGCACAGCCGGAGGTCCACCTCGTCCATCTCCGCGCAGACGCCCGCCCACGCCATCAAGAGCACGTCGATGCCCTTTCGCATCATCAGGCTCGCCACGCACAGGACGAAGGGGCGGGCCGGCTCGGCCCCTCCTTCGGCCTGCGGCCGCTCCTGCGGATCGAAGCCGCAAGGAACCTTATGGATCCGGCCCGCGATGGACGGCGCGACCCTGGAAAACCCGTCAATGGAGAAATCGGAAGGCACGGTCACCCAGCGGCAACCGGCCAGGAACCGCCTCCACAACAAGGTCTTCCAGAAACCCAGGGGCATGAACGCAGGGTCGTGGAACGTGGCGCCCCTGCGGACGCGGCGCAGGGCGCACGCGAGCCAATACGCCGGAACCCAGCCGCTCCAGCGGCAAACAAAATGCATATGGACCCCATCCACGCCGCGCAGCAACCGAAGCAGTTGGAAGAACGCCCGCGCGATATTGACGGAGGCATGGGACGAGCTGCCTCCCAAGCGCCGGAGCTCGCCCCAGGAAGCTCCCTCGCGCATGGGCTTATCGCCGGATGCGCCCAGTTGAACGGCGACTGTCACCTCGTGCCCGTGTCTCCGATAGGCTCCCGCCAATCCCGTCAGAACCGACCTGACGCTGGGATGGTTATATTCAAACGGCGCCAGAAGCACGATCCGCATGGTTTCTTTCCGAACAACCTTGAGGAGTCAACCATTCCCTCGCCTAAGCTCGGTCATGGGATTGTAGCTGTTTTGATATACGGCGGACCACGCCGCCCGAGCCTATTTGGAACCGATGCTTTCTTGAAGCGCCTCCGCCTGCACCTGCTCGTAAGCGCGCGAGATTTCCGACCAATCGAAGCCCAAGGCCGTCCTGGAGGCTTCGGCCCCCAGGCAGTCGCGCAAGGAGGCGTCGCGCAGGAGGCGCTCCATGGAGGCCTTGAGCCCCGCCGCGTCCCCCGGGTCAAACAGCAGGCCGTTTTCCTCGTGGCGCACGAATTCGAACACTCCGCCGACCCTCGGCGCCACCACCGCTCGCCCGGCCGCCATCGCCTCCAAAATAGCCATCCCAAACGACTCCGAACGGGAGGCGCTGACGTAGAAAAGACATGTCCCCATCAGCGACAAAACCGCCTCATACGGGCAGGAACCCCACAGCAGGACACGGGACTCCAAACCCAACCTGCGGATCAGGTCCTGAAAAATCTCCTGCAACCCTTCTCCGCACAGGACCAGGCGCAAATCCTCGCCCGTATCTCGCAGCAAGTCGTGGAACGCCAGAAGGAGCAGATCGAGGCCTTTCTCAAAACACAGCACCCCGACGGAAAGGACGAACCGCCCGGGCAGCGGTCCGGGCGCCTGCGGGCCGGCCTGGAAGGCCCGGCCGGCCCCGTTGGGAATCACGCGCACCTTGGCAAGCGCCTCGGGATATGCGTTCCGAAGCGACTCTTCCAGGAACCGGGATACGACCGTGATTCTGGAGGCTTTTTTCATCAAAAAATTCAGTATCCAAAACTCCCGGCCCCTTCGCTGGACAAGTCCCGCCGGATAGCTATGGAAGGTCAGGACGTAAGGAACCGGAACGAAAAGACGCAAGAGAAAAAAACCCCAGAAATCCATCCCATGGAAATGCAGGTGCGCCACATCCACCCGCTCCTTCCTGAAGGCCCAAAACATCTGGAAGGCCGCCAACGGACGGTGGTAAAAGGCCGACCGCCTGCCGAGGGTGTAGCAGACGCAGCCGCGCAAAAGAGATTTGGAGGGATGCCGGGGGTCGCGCCGACTGCGAAAGAGAACGACCTCATGTCCGGAGCGCCGCAGCCGCGGGATGAGGTGGGCCGCGATGACGGAATAGGTGTGGCCGGAAAAACCGCTGTCCTCAATGAGGAGCGCGACCTTCACTCCCCATCCCAATAATCACCACCACCCCCACCACGACTGGGCCATAGCTCCCCCCGGGAAGGCGGCCATGCTGAGCAGACCGAAGGCAAGGAGCTTCGGAGCCTTGTACGCCTTTCTTCCCTTCTCAGAGTCTATGGGCTTTCCCTTCTCTTTCTTGTTCTTGTCTTCCATGAATGGCTCCTTCGGGGAGACACTAAAAATAAGCCCTAGGTGCGGCGCCTCCGGGCACGCTCATCAGCGGGACTCGATCATTTTCGCTTTGAGCATATCCCGAACGAGCGCCTCCAAGTCGCGGTGGGCCGCCTCGGGTTCGACCGCGTATTCTTTGCAGACGGCGACCTGGACGTCCTCCAAAGAATCCCCGGCGCCCAGGCGTTCCCAAATCAAGGCTCCGGCGTCGTCGAGGGCGAAATAGGCGCTTGTGTTCAAGTCCAAGACGACCACCTCGCCGTCCACCCGCCGCCAAGCGACGTGGCCCGCATGTCGATATGTCCGCCCGCCTTCCAGCTTCGGCTTGGCGGCTCGAGGCCATAAACCCATAGGAGCTAGCTTAACAGAACCCACGGATAAAATCAAGGAGTCAAAAGCCCCTGGCTGAAGAGATAGCCGGCGATACCCTTCTCGACGTCCCCGTCCAAACGGAGCGCGCCGCGCTCCAGGACCAGGACCCGCGTGCAGTAGTCCGAGATGAGCTCCATGGAGTGGGATGCGATGACCGCGGTCTTGCCCCTCTTCATCAGTTCTCCCATCCGATCCAGGCATTTTTTGCAGAAGGCGGCGTCGCCCGCCGCGAACACTTCGTCGGTCATCAGTATGTCGATATCTGAATGGAGCGCCGTTGAGAACGGGACACGACCCTGGTAACCCGCCGAGAGCTCCCCCAAACGGGCATATACATACTCCTCGAGTCCCCCAAAAGCGATGATCGCGTCTATCTTGCGACGGAGCTCTTCCCGGGTCATGCCGAAAAGAGCCCCCGCCAACCGGATATTGTCGAGTACGGTCAGTTCCGAGTGCAGCCCGGAGCCAATGTTGAAAAAAGGGCTGACGCGCCCGCATACGCTCACCGAACCCTCCGTGGGGGCCAGAAGGCCCGACAACAACATGAGAAGAGTCGTCTTGCCCGCCCCGTTGGGCCCGATGATCCCCACGCATTCCCCCCGCCGAATACTTAGATTCAGCCCGCGCAGGGCCCAGAGAGGCCTGGTGTTGAACGCCCCCGTGAGCAGGGAACCCACCCTTTTAAACACCGTCGCCTCGGCCCTGGCGCCGATATAGTAGAGCTTCCCAAGATTGACGGCCTGGATCGCTATATCTTCCATTTAGGTTTAGGCGGACACGTAATCCGAGAACCTTCGCTCGTATCTCTTGAAAAGCATATAGCCAGTCATCACGAGCGCGCAACACAAGAGCAGTAGAATCCCCGCCCGATTCCAATCCGGCGCGAGCCCCCGCACCACGCAGTCGCGGGTCAGCTCGATGATCTGGGCGACCGGGTTGAGCCGGATCCATCTGCGGCGGCTTTCGCTCATGACATCCAACGAGTAGAAAACGGGCGTCAAGAAAAACCCCGCGGTGGTCAAAATCCTCCAGATGCGCTCGAAGTCGGAATACCGGGTCGCCAGCACCGAGAGATGGAGAGATAGGCCCAGCACCAACACAAACTCAAGCCCGATGATAAAAGGCAGGAACAACCAAGTAGTCAACAGGGGCCTCCCGATAACCGCCACGAAAGCAAGCACAATGGCAAACTCCAATAAAAAAGACATTGCAACGCTCAAGACGGAAGAAAATACAAGTATCTCGCGCCGCATGATGAAATTCATGAGGATCCCCCGCCTGCGGAGAAGCGCCGTCATGCCGTAAGTGGTGGCGCCCTGGAAAAATCCGTACAGGACCACCCCAATGATGAGCAGGGAAGCGTAGTTCTGGACCGTTCCCCGCATCCATTGGGTAAACAGCCAATAAAACACGCTGTACATCAACAAGGGCTCCAGGAGCGTCCAGAGAAATCCCCCAAAGGAGGACTGCTGCCGCAGCTTCCACTCGGAGTGCGCCAACTCCCAAAGCTGGGTCAGGTATACCTCGAGACCACGGGGCATCGTCATGGGAGCGGGAGAAAAGAAGTATATAACGCCGGCCTTTACGAAAGCAAACCGCGGGTGCTGAAATCACTTCCTCAGTTGAGCGTCCAGGAAAGAGTAATAACGATGGAAGACTTCGGCCGGAGAGCGCATTCCTCCCTCGGGCTCAATGGCTTGCAGAAACTCCGATGTTTCCGGGAATTCGGACCGGTAGGCGTCCATCGGATATCTCAGATGGAAGAACGGTACGATGATGCCGCGTTCGAGGAGCTTGAGTCCCAGGGCGCGACTGAGAAGGTAGTGAAACGTGGTGCGGCTTGAGAGGCCCGCCGCGGCCGAGCCGGACCAGCGCCAGACCAGCTTGAAATGGGCCAGGGCCAGCGCGGAGGATGCCTGAATCCAGGGAGAGGCCGGAATCGCCGGACGGGTGTCGCTCCAGGCATATTGGTGCCGTTCAGGGGCCAGACGTCCCGCGCAGAGGCTCTCCGAGTCCATGAACAGCACCGGGTTTTCCAAGTAGGGCAGCCCGGCCCATAGATGCCATAGGCGCCTCGACAATACGATGACCAAGGGGGACGGTTGATTGAGGCCGGCGTGGCGTTCAAGCCGCTCCCCCAGTTCCTGCTTGCGGATGGCGCCATCGTCCAACAGCGCGTAGGAAGGATAGAGATCGTTGAAGAGGGCGCCGCGTAGGTCGTCCCCGAAGCAATCCTTGCATCGCTGCAGAATCGGCTCCCATTTTGCGGAGGGATCCCAGAGATGGAGAAATTCGTGGGATGGAGCGTTGGAGGCCGGGCGCGTCGGCAGGGGCAAGTCATCCGGACGTCGCCGGTGCTCCCGGGTCTCTCCCGCGGCAGCATGCATTTGTCTCAGCAAGTAGGCCCATAATTCAGCCAGCAAGGTCTCCTTGGGGAAGTCGGGGTCCTCCGATTTCAAGAGAGGTCGCAAGAGTTTCCCGGCCCGCGCAAAAGGCGTGGATGCCAAGTTTTCCCAATAGAACTTGCGGGAAGGAGCGTTGAGGACGGCTTGCGGAGCGCCGTCGACGGGAAGGTGGCGAAGGACGTCCAGGGCGGATTTGAATATCTGAGCCCGCCGCAATTCCCAGGGATGCGAAAGGTAATGCCGCTGCCATTCGATCAGGCGCGCGTAGGAGTACGCGCATTCCGTCCATGTCCCTATAAGATGCCGCAAGGGTCGGTCCGCCTGTCGTTTGGACGAAGGCCCGCGGGGCAGGGGGATCTCCGGGACGCGAGCGCCCCCGGAGTCGGCGTATTTTAGGATTTCGTCTTCTTCCGCGACCAGGATCTCTCCCAAAAAGGGAATGATGCGTTTCCACCGCGCGTGAAAATTCCAAAACCGTCCGACCCACCGCAAACCCGCCTGTCCCGAGAGGGCCTTCGCCGCCAGGAGAAAATCCAGGTCGCTGACGCCGGGGTTCCAATCCCCGCGTCTCCAGCCGCGCCAGGAGCGGCAAAAAGAGACATTGGGATCGGCCTCCGCCAGTCGGCGCATGAGGAGCTCGGCCAGAACGTAGAGCGAGCGATAGAAGCGGCGGACGGGGCGCAGACCGCGGCTCCGGAGAACGAACGGCAAAATCCACGACCCGGACCAGGAGCTTCCCTGCGGCGCCCCCGCCGGCCGCTTTCCGTTGCATAGAACGCTCGCCGTTTCTTCCAGGATGATCCCCGCTCCGGCGTGTTTTGAGAAGACGTATTTTCCGGACTGCGCGTAGACCGGCATGAGGGAGGAGCCGTCGACGCAGGTTTCAATGAAGCTGCCGGATTCGCCTTGCAGCATGAGCCCGACGCAGCAGGCTTGAATCGTCGAGGATCGAAGATCGATGCGGCTGCCCGCCTGCAGGTGCACGCCGATCCCGGACGCCTCCCGGCATGCGACGTCGCGCACGGAGGCGCCGGCTTGGAACAGCACGATGCCGGACGCCGTTTTAGCGATGGAACCCCGGACCCAGTCCAGATGGGAGCCGTTGCGGACCGAGACGGCCTCTTCGCATCCGGAGACCCTCAGCCCATGCGCGCAAGCCGATCCGGCGCTCAGAACCAGGCCGGCCCTGGCCTCTTGGATTTCCACATCCTGCAAGAGGTGGCGCCCGCCCTCCAAGTCCATGGCGCACGTGGAGGGGCCGGTGAATCGCACCTCCTCGATATGAGTTCGGGCGTTTCGCGCCAGCAGCATGGGGGATCCTCCATGCAGGATGGAACGCTCGACGCGTAGCGATCCGCCGAAACATCTGAGGTTGGGAGCTTGGCCCGCCCTCAACCGGCAGTCCGCGAGATTCAAGAGGCCTTCGGGGTGGACGGTTATATTGGAGCTTGGCGAGGAGAAGACTGCATGAGCGGCGTGGATTTGCCCGCCGTTCACGACATGAATGCCGTCCCAGAATTCGGGCCCGCCGATGCAAACCGGGGAAGAATCCCGCCCCTCGATGACGAGACGGCCCAGGATAAAGAGGCCGTTGAGGCTCTCGTCATGATAAGCCGCAGAGATGTCGGTCGTTCCGGTTTGTTTCCGCCATGCGCAGGCGACGTTCTCGATAGTTTGAATGCGGGTTCCCGCGGCAATTCTGAGGGTGATTCCCTGCGGGACGATGACGTCGCCGCTGATCTTGAGCGTTCCGCCCCACGTTTCGTCGCATTCCAGAGCGCCGGCGATCCCCTGCGCCATGGCCATGACGCTGCGATCGAGGTTCATGAGGGGATGACGGCGGGTTTTTTGAGGACTTCTCGATAGACCTGGTCCAGCGCCTGCGCGCGGGCAGCCCAGTCCCATTCCCGTTCGACGTACCTGCGCGCGTTATCGGCTAATCGCCGGCCGAGTTCCGGATCGCGGAGGAGCCGAACGGCCTGGCGGGCGATTTCCTCATGGCGGCTCCCGATGAGAAGGTGCTTCCCGGCCTCGATTCCCGGCATGGCCTCGCAGGCCAAGGGCGTCGCGACCACCGGGATGCCGGACGCGAACGCCTCGAGGATTTTGGTCTTGCTTCCATATCCTCTTCGCAGGGGAGCGACGAAGGCGCGCCCGCTTTGAAGAAACGGTTGCACTCGAGGCACGGAGCCTAGGACCCGGATATGGGAGGATTCAAGAGAAAGAACCCGGGGGCCCGGCTTCGATCCTACGATCCAGGCCCTCGCCCGGGGGATCGCGCGCAGGACCCAAGGCATGATCTTTTGGCCTATTTCCAGGGCCGCCTCTTCATTAGGATGATGGCCGAAATAGCCGATGAATAGGAGGGTATTCGGGGCGCGTTCGGCCATGGCGCGAAAGGGAAAATCCCCGAGATCCACGCCTTGCGGGATCACGGCGACGTCGCTGCGCGGGCTGAGGCGACGCAATCGGCCCGCGTCGGCTTCCGATAGGGCGATCACCTTGTGACAGTCCCCCAAAACGGCCCTCTCATAAGCCAGGCGGCGCAACCAAGACCACGATTGCTCCCAGAGGCTTCGGCTCGGGCGATAAAAACGAAACGCGGAAACCAGGCTCGCGTCGTGCTCCGTCAGCACGGCGCGGCTCATGAATCGGATTGTTTTCGCGTACTGGGCCATTTCGCTGAATTCGAAATGGACGATGGGGATGTCTTCCCTTATAACGATACGCACCAAGCTCTCGGCCAAACGGCGGTCGTAAAAATCCCGGGCGCCGTCGGGAAGACGCCAAGGCGGCTGCCTGGGGGGGGAGGGGTCCCGCGCAACCAGATGCACCTTGCAGACGCCTTCTCGCTCCAGGGCCGCGGCGGCCTTCGAATAGCCGTCTTGCTGGTCCGGGACGACCGGAATCAACAGCGAGAAGCGGTATCGGGTTTTAAGGTGACGAAGGAGGGAGAGAATTCTAAGATCGCCGCCGCTGTAGGCGGGGTAGATCATCCGAGGCGCGACGCTTAGGACGCGGATTCCCAAGGGGCTCCTCAGGGCGCGAGTTTTGCGGGCGCGATTCGCACCGCGATGCGCGCGTCCCTCCTAAGCTCGTGAAGGAGTTTGCCGTGTGCGATTTGCTCTATCCGGGGTCGCGGGGGATTGCGGTATTCGGATTCAAGCCGCTTGAACAGGTCGGTCACCCGAATTCGGAATAGGCGCGCGGAGAACGCGGCGCTTCTGCGGCGCGCCGCTTGAGCCAGTCGCCGCAGACGACGCGGACGTTCGATCAATTGTAGAGTCGTTTTCTCCAACCCTTTTATGGAATTGATCAAATACCCGTCCCTGCCGTGACGGACGATCTCCCTGTGCCCTCCTCCGTTGAAGACGACCGGGACGCAGGAATTCTGCATCGCCTCCGCGGTGGCCATCCCGAAATGTTCCATCCGATAAGGTTCCGTTTCCCCCAGGCCGCATAAGTGCCAGAATATTTTGGCGGAACTGTAGAGGCGCCGTAGGCGATCCATCCCCACGTTGGTTCTGATCTCAACGGGGAGGGTGGGATCCGCCAGGAGCTGGGTCGCCGTGACCTCCGCGAGGCAGCTCGCCTCCGGCAGGTGTCCCCCGCAAAGGACGAGCTTCCATCGCTTGGCTATCAGGGGCTGCTTCCTGCAAAGGCGCGAAAAGGCCAGGACCATCTCTTTCTGTTTTTTTGTCCCCGTCTTTTCGAATCGGGCCACGGAAAGGATGATGTTTCTCTTTTTGGATTTTGCGCCGTTCATGTCGATGGGGGGGTATAGGAGCATATCCGGCCGCAATCCCCAGCGAGCCTGCATCCAGCGGGAGGTAAATCCCGAGTTATTGATGATGACGTCATAGTGGTCCACGTACCATGCGGCGTTCTTGGCATGGCCGGGAAAATGGCAGACGAAAACGGACGTGTGCGCGCGAGGCCTTACGTAGTCCAGCATGTTCGCATTGATGAAAAAATCATACCGGGCGCTTTGGCGGCTGACGGCCTCGAAGGGATTGTTGAACGGGCTGGTGACGTAACCGGGGTTGATGAGGGCATTTTTTTGCCGGATATAAAACGGAAGCGGGATTATCCTGATGGGAAAGTCCAGTTTTCCCCTCCCTCCCTTATGCCATTCGCGGAGCCGATCGGGGGCGATGGGGTAATTCGCGATGTATTCCACATCGAAGCGGTCTCTCAGCGCCTCCGCCATCCTCAAGACGTATTTCTGCCCTCCGCCCACGAAATGCAGGGCGTGATCATAGATGCCGACCCGCGGTCTTCTGCGGCCCTGCATGACCTCCCAGCGCATCCGCAATCTCCCCATGGTTTCAGCGTCGAATATTTTAGCGAGGGAGCGCAGCAGCGCCTGGGCGACGGCCTCCGCTTTGGGCGTGGAAACGGATAGTTTTGCTAGAACCTCGCCGACGACGGCGAATAGATACTCGACGTGATTGTGCTTGTAGAACTGGGAATCCAGGATGTGGCGCGGGAGCCTGTCCGGAAAATGCTTCGCCAGGAAAAGAAGACGATTTCTGTTGGCGAAGAAATGCTCGATATCCAGCTTATGGGAAGTGGCGCCCCATAAGTGATGGGCTATGCCGCGGGGGGAGCACCAGAACCTCCAGCCTTTCTTCTTGAGGCGATGGCAAAGCTCCACGTCCTCGTAGTACATGACGAAGTCTTCATCCAAAAGGCCGGCGTCCAACAGGCTCTTGCGGCGAAAAAGGGCGGCGCATAGGCTGATGCTGCCGACTTCGGCGGCGCGGTCGTACTGGCCATGATCCGCTTCGGCGAAGCCCCTGTCCCGCACGTAGAATTCCTTTAAACGAAGATGGCCTACGCTGTTGATGCGGCCGTCCGGTAGAAGTATCTTGCTTGTTATGCCCGCGGCATCCGGGTGCCGTTCGGCAAGCCGAACCAACTCCCTGAGCCATGCCTTTTCCACCGTAGCATCGTTGTTGAGGAACCCGATGTACTTGGTTTTAGCGCGACGTATCCCCAGGTTGTTGGCCCGGCAGAAGTTGTTATCCTCGCTGCGCAAGACCCGCACCCAAGGATATCCGCGCTTAAGCCATTCGGCCGTGCCGTCGGTTGAGGCGTTGTCCACGACGATCGTTTCGATGCGGCGCCTTGGGTAGTCCAAACGGCGGACGGAAGCGAGGCAGGCGGGGAGCAAGACCTTCCCATTATGGCTGACCACGACGACGGAAACACCGGGCCATGAGCGCGAGTGGGGCATGTTTTTCAAATGCGATCCATGTGCCGGGACTAAATTGCCGGCCGTTATAATACCAAAATCAGAGCCGCCCTCCGCGCGGACGCGGGAGGCGCGCGAGATCGCTGATATGCCCAGGTTCCTAGTCGTTGACCGTCGTCGGCGTGATGAAGATGACGAGGTCGGTGTTGTTGCGCTGCGTCGAGAGGCTCGTGAAGAACCAACCTATGATCGGCAGGTAGCCCAGGATCGGGACCTTGCGCACGATCTTGTTCTCGCGGGAGGACAGGAGCCCACCCAAAACCAGGGTCTGCCCATTTTTCACGCGCACCATGCTCGATGCGGAACGGTTGATCGGATCGAGGATGTCGCTGCCGAGAGAGGACTGGATCACGTTGACGTAGGTGGGCTCCACCTGCATCGTGATGTAATTCTCCCTATTGACCTGGGGCGTCACCTTAAGCAGCAGGCCGGTCGGCCTTCGCTCGGCCGAATTGATGGAACTGGCCCCCCCCGTGTTGCCCACCGACGTCTGGGTCGCCTGCCGCCCGATCGCCGTGTCCTGGGAGACCTGGATCATGGCCGTCTTGTTGTTGAGGGTCATCACCTTGGGTTTCCCCAAGAACCGCGCCTCCGACCGGGATACCAAGGCGCGCAGGATGACGGTCAGCTGGGTCAGGTCCACGATCCCGTTTTTAACGGTCCCTGAATCAAAAAACCGGATTTTGGAGGCGTTGGACTGGAGGTTGAACGGAAAGGGAGTCTCGCGGCTGCCGCCCTGGAAAGCAGCCAACTGTCCATCCGCGCCTCCCCATTCGATTCCAAGCTGCTGCGTCCGGTCCGAATTGATTTCCACGATCTGCACCTCGATCATGATCTGCGGGGCCTTCCTGTCGAGCTCCGCGATGATCTGCTCCACCTGGGGGAACACCTCCGCGATGTCCGTCACGACGAGCGAGTTCGTCCGCGGATCGACGTTGACCCGCCCCTCCTTAGTCAGGATATTCCAGATGATCTTCAGGATGCCCCCCGCTTCCGAGGCGCTCCCCCCCGAAGCGCCGGCCGGACCGCCCGCGCTCCCCGGAGACGCGCCCATCGATAAACCTCCTCCACCCGCCGCCGAGGCATCCGCCCCGCCGCCCGCCTGGTTCGAGACCGGGGTCAAGACGGACACCAGCGGGATATGGTTGAGCGTATAGATGCGCGTGATGCGGTTCGGCGCCTTGCGGGAGCGCTGCGAGATCACGTACGTGTTCGACCTCCCGACGCGGGTGTAGGTCAGGCCGCGCATCTCCAGCAGGGTTTGCAGGGCATCCCTCACGTTGATCCCCTGGAGAAAGGCGGTCACGCGCTTTTTATCGAGCCCCTCGGTGATGATGAAGTTCACCTTCGCTTGCGCCGAGATCGTCTCCAGGAAAGTCGCCAAGGGAACGTCTTTTACGCGCACCGTCACCTTCGTCTCCATCGGATCCTTGGGCGTCCTGGGCGCCGGAGGCCCCGAGGGCTCGGAGCCGATCTGCACGCCTCTGATATTGCGGCCGGCGGCCGGAGCCGCTTCGGCCGGGTCGTCCTCTCCCCCGGCGGTCGCGGGCGCCGGCCCCTGCGGCTGTTGCCCTTGGATCGGCACGGAGACCTCCGCCTCCCCACGGCGCTCTTGGGCCAAGACCGCCGGGGTCGCGCTCATCCAACAAAGAAGAAGGCTTAAAAAAACAGCGCCCGGCTTCTCAAGCCCTAATCGGACCGTTTTCATGGGGTGCCCCTCGCTTTTCACGCTGTTATGCTCTAAAAACGCTTTCATGATCGCCTCAAGGCCTCGGAACTCTCTTGACGAAATTCTTGTTCTTGTACCGGAAGACCACGCGGTCCGACCGGATATGGGATATACGCACCCCCAGGACCTGGTCGCCTTCCCGCACCACCCTGTCGTTGACGATGGCGCGCGTGCTCGTGGGGGTTTCTATGATGGCCATCAGCACGATCCGGTCCTCGATCCTAGGCTCCCGCGGCTTCACGCGCTTGGAAACTTTCTTCTTGACGAAACCCTTCGAGGCCGCAAGTTTCTCCATGAGCCGCCTGCGCTCCATCTCCTGGATATCTCCGGGAGAAAGCGTGGGGTCCCGAGCGATTTTCGGCAGATACGCCGGCTCCTGGATGTTCCCTGCGGCCGCCGCCGCCGGGCTCGAAGAGATGGAGGGCGCAACGACCCCGCCCGGCGCCGCGGGAAGAGGTGGCACATCCTGGCCCGCGGTGCCAGGCGCATATCTTCCGCCTGGCGCCGCAGGGAGAAGGTGCACGTCCTTGGCCGCGGCGGCAAGCGCAGGGGATTGCCCTTGATTGTCTCCAGCCGGCGCCGCAGGCGCTGCCGTAGGATGCGGCGGCGACTCCGGGCCGGCGGTCCGCGCGACGGCGGGAGAAGCCGCGAGAGCGGTACCCGACGAGGAAGAAGCGGAGTTTATGAGCATCGGAGAAGTCTTGGAGAACATATCGCCGGAGGAAGCCTTTCGAGAAGCCGCCTCCCGGGCATGCGGGAATAAAGAGCGCCTCCAATGCCACAACAGCAGCACCGGAACGATCAAGAAACCCGCCAAAAGCCAGTATTTCCACGGTACTTTTCCCGTCATAAGGCGTCCACATTGGGAACCGCCGTCACCACGACGACCGTTACGTTGTTGAATCCCATCCCTTCTTTATCCGGTCTCTTCCCCAAAGTCAAACTGGCGATATTGAACGCATGAGAAGCGCGTTCCAGGCGGGCGATCCAGGAAGCGAGCTGCTGATAGCTCACCTGGGTCGAGATGTTCATGGATAACAACGTATAGCCGGGATACGTCTGCTCCGTGACGGGCGACAAGTTCGTGATAAACAGGTTTTCCTCCTTCATCGCGGCGCGCACCCGCTCCAGAAACCAGGAGCCGCGATCTTTGGCGCCCGGCGCCAGGGAGGCATAGGCCTGGAGTTTTTGCTCCAAGTCCCGATACCGAGAAGCGTATTCCTGCGACGCCTTCACGCTGGAGAACTCCAGCCTGGCTTGGCTCAGCTTGGTCTCGGAGCCCTTGTAAACCAGCAGATAAATCGCCGCGACGACCGCCGACGCGATGACGAGCGCCCGCCGATAAATCAAGACGCCGCGCGAGCGCAGCACCGAAACCGCGTACCCCCCCTCCGCCCGGGCCTTGACAAGCAAAAAACGAATTCGCGACCATTCCATTTTTTCCATCGTCATCGTTTCGAAACGCACTCAAAACTGAAATTCGTGAAGCCTTCCTCCTTGCCGAGACCGGCCGCGGCGGCTCCCTCGGAGCGGCTCTGGACCGACGCTCCTCCGCAAGCGAACATCTTTCCGAAGCGGGGGTGGTTATGCAGCTTCTCCCGGAACTGGATCGCGATATCTTGCTCCTGGGCCGCGTCGAACCCGGCTACCCGTCCGCCGAGCTGCAATCTTTGCGCGGCCCGGGCCAATTCCCCGCTAATGGGATTGGAGTAGGAAATGGAAGTCAGCCATACGCGTTCGGGTACGGACTCGGCTAAATCCTCGAGAATCTCCACGACGCGGCTGCGCGAGGTCGCAAGGGTGACGAGCGAATCGGCTCGTCTCTGCATATCTTGGAGCAATTGATTGATTTGAGCGGGAGTCTTATTGAGGAAAGCCTCGATCCGCGCTACGTCGCTCAGTCGGCCCAACTGGTGCGATTTCTGCATCGCCAAGACGGCACGCAAACCTGAAACGCAGAGAAGAAAGGCGGCCACGACGCTCCCCATGACGAACACCGTGCTCGCCACGCGCAGGTCATCTTCGCGTTCCTGGTCCGAGGGATCCAGGTTGAGCTTGATGGGACCGGGCGCCAAACATCGCAGCGCCGCTCCCACCGAAGCGTAGGCGCCCCACTCCCCGACCTTGAGTCCCAATTCCCGAGCGGTGTCCCGCGCCACCACAGGAATTCCCATTTCCCGGCTCAGAGCGGCGTTCCATAGGTCCGCGTAGGGTCCCGTGCCCTCCAACTCGATTTCCTTAGGCGTCGCGACGCCCAGCTGCCTCTGATTGAACTCGATCGAACCCAGGATGTCCGTTTTGCGGCGCTCCGTCACGTCGGTTCCACCTCCCATCTGGGTCTCCCGGGAAAAAACGGGTATTCCCGCGCAAGACAGCAAGACCCGGACCGTGGCGCCCTCCACGAACACCTCGGCGCGCATCGGCGCCGCGGCCAAGGAAGCAGGACCTTCTCCCGCGGCGCCTGGGGCGCCCAAGAAATGCCACAGCCGGCCGACCGAACATGGGGAGGCCTCCACGCCGATGAGGTTGACTTGGAGCTTGACGGCGATTTCCCGCAATACCTCGATAATTTTGCGGTGGGTAAACCCGAACAACACGCCTTGCCGCGGACGCCGGTCCGGCCCGGACGGCAAGGGGACGATCTGGTAGCTTTGGGCCAGATCGGCCATTTGGATAGGAATATGTTTTTTAGCCTCCATGGGAATCGCCGTCTTCCAAAAACGCCGATCGATTCCAGGCATGGTGAAATATCGGAAGAGGCCGAAATGATGAGACAGGACCACGACCAAGTGCCGCGAATTCCATTGCGCCTGCCCCATCACCTGCTTGAGAAGCCCGGCGATGCGTTCGGCATCGAGCATATCCACATTCAGGTTTCCCAAGGACCGGGTCTGGGTCTGAGTGGAGTATGACGGGGTCGGACCCGGTATCTTCAAAAGATGCTCCACCACGGGTTTCGAACCTTTAACGCGGACCTCCGAAAGGAAAATCACCGCGGGATGCAGGTAAAGGCCCAGACAAGAAGCCGGTTTGGGAACCGTCCTGCCGAAGGCGAGCTGCTCGATAAGCGAGTTGATTTCCATGCCTAACCCGTCACTGGCGCACGTAACTGTAAATCGCCACCTCCGGTCGAGCGGCTTCCAGGACGCGAGTCTGGATTTGAATCCGCCGCGAGTCGATGCCATACTTCTCCACCAACACGGACAACACCTGCCGGGCCCTCCGATCGGCGACTGCCTGCGCGTCGGATTCATGAGCGCCGGCAAAGCCGATCATTTTAAGACTCTCCTGCGGATAGTACGTCATCGCATCCGCCACATAGGACAACTGCCTCTGCCCCTCCGCCGTAATGTTAGCCGTGTTCGCGTCGAAAGAGATTTTATAGCTCACCGCGCCCTCGGAAGCCCCCTCTGGAGCCGAAGCCGCGGGAGATTCCGCCTTGGGGACTGCGGGAGAAGGCTGCGCTTTCTCGCCCCCGGCCGCCGCCTTCTTATGGGCCGAGGGAGCCTGCGGCGCTCTATAGTTTTTCCCGCCCGATGGCGCGCGCTTGGAGAC
>JACQPI010000157.1 GCA_016207585.1 Elusimicrobiota bacterium
CCCAGTATTGCCAGAATCGCCAGGGGCAGCCGCCCGGCCGCCTCGCTGACTCCGAGGGCCTTGTAGGAAAGAGCGCCCAGCCAGTAGATCAGCGGCGGCTTTTCTATATAATCCATGTAATTCAGGCGAGGGGTGATCCAGTCCCCCGACTGCGCCATCTCCCGCGGCACCTCTGCGTAGCGCGCGTCGTCGACTTCCCACAGGGGGTGGCCCAGATCCCAGAACGGCATGGTGAGCGCGACGAGGACCAAGACCCGAGGCCAGGCCGCCGGTCTGGATTTCATGAGGCGGGACTCAGGGGGTCAAGACGACCTTGCCGAATTGTTTTCCCGAGGCGAGATGCTCCTGCGCCGCCGCCGCCTTTTCGAGCGGGAAGACGGAATCGACGACGGGCTTGAGTTTGCCGGCCGAAACGAGTTCCAGCGCCTGCCGAAACTCCGCGAGGCTCCCCATGCGCGAGCCCTGGATGCGCAGCTCGCGGCTGAAAACGTAGCGCAGGTCGAGTTCCACGGTCGGGCCGGTCGTGGCTCCGCACGTGACCAGAATTCCCCCGGGTTTGAGGCATCGGATCGCCTTGGAAAATACGGCGGGTCCGATATGCTCGAAAACGACGTCGACGCCGCGGCCGTCCGTCAGGGCCGTGACCTTGCGGTGGATATCCTCCGGCGGGGAGTGAATTTCCTCTTGGACTCCCAAGGCGCGGGCCGCCGCGAGCTTTTTCCGGGACGTCGAGGCGGCCAGCACGCGCGCGCCGCACAGCGCGGCGATCTGGATTGCCGCCACACCCACCCCGCTCCCCACGCCCAGGACGAGGACCGTTTGGCCCGCGCGGAGCCGCGCCTGGGTCGCCAGCATGTGCCAGGCGGTCAGAAAGGTGAGCGGGAACGCCGCAACCTCGACGTCGCTTAAGGATTGGGGGGCCGGGAATACGGCCCGCGCCGGCGCGGCGATGAGTTCGGCGTAGCCGCCGGGTCCGCCGTTGGCGCCGATGATGCCGTACCGGGGACAGCGGTTTTCGTGCCCCGAGTCGCAAAATTCGCAGCGCAGGCAGCTGCGGCCCGGAGCGAGTACGACCCGTTGCCCCGGAGCGAGCCCCGCCGCCTTGAGGTTCCCTCCCGCCGCCTCTCCCGCGATGTCGCAGCCTAGGATGTGCGGCAGCGCGATCTTGTACGCCGGGATTCCGGCCCGAACCCAAATATCCAGATGGTTCAGGGCGCAGGCGCGCACGCGCACCAGTATCTCACCCGGTCCCGGGACCGGATCGGGGACCTGCGCGGCCCGCAGGTTTTCCGGCCCCCCGAATTTCTCCAGGAGGACCGCTTTCATCGGACCGTTGGAGCGCCTACACCGCGGCCCTTTCCGCGGAGGTTTGGCACGAGATGCAGTATCGCGCGAACGGGACCGCCTGAAGCCGAAGCTTGGGGATCGGTTTCTGGCATGATTCGCAAAGACCGTAGATGCCTTTCTCCATCTTCCTGAGAGCCCCTTCGATCTGGTCTAAAGTGGCGCGTTCGTTGTCGGATAATTCGAAGAGCATCTCTTTCTCCAGGGAGCTTGTGGCCTGGTCCGCCTCGTCGCCTACCTCCATACCTCCGATGTCTTGGGCTTCCTTTTGCTTGACCGCGCGCAGGAGGTCTTCGCGCAGGACCTCGAGCCTGCCGCGGATCGCTCCCCAGGACTTTTTCGATACCGTCTCGACTTGCTTGCGCTTGGCGCGACCCGCCGCGGGCTTCGCGGATCGGGACTTATGTTTTTTTTGGGTCATGGTTCACCTCGGACCGAGAGGATATGATTTTTCCAGGCGCCAGGCAACTCAAAAAACGCTGGTTTGGAGGACCTAAGTTGTGTACAATCGCGATGCTTAGGAAGTCAGGGAGACACCATGAAAACAGCATGTATTCTAAGTGTCGTGATGCTCCTTCCGGCGTCGGGGCTGCGCGCTCACCAGATACAGGTCTTTCCCCCCGACTTCTGTTCCCAGCTTCCCCGGCTTACCGAGGATCAGCGCGGCTTAATCGATCGAATCGCTCCCGAGTTGAAATCCTTGCCGGCCCACCTCATGGATTCGCAGCGCCTGCATGTCGCCCTGGAGGCGGCGGTTGCCCAGCGAATTTCCTCGCTTGACGTGTTCACCGAGGATGCGGTCCGCGAGCCGTGCGCGGTCTTGATCCCGCGATGGATGTTGAAGGACCTCGATGACCGCTTCGAGATGGCGGGCTTGCTGCCGCTGTTCGGCGAGGACACCTCGGGGATTCCTTTCAATGCGGAGGCGGTCGTCTATGGGGACGGCCGCTTTCACCTTCTCTACGACCGCGGATCTTTCAAGTATCGGCATCCCATCTACCGAGAAACTTTTAAGTATGCTTCCCTGGTTCGGGTGCAGACCCCCGTCCAATCTCAAATGAATATTGAGGGGATCAACGGCCCTTACGGGTTGCCGATCTTAGCGATCAAGAAGATATCCGCTTCCCAGGTCGAGGTGACCGCCGGAAGCCATCGCCGCAAGAGGCCCCTCTACCCCATCAGCTTGCGGACGCCGCCAGAGGATCTTTTCGCGGGCTTCTTGAAACAGGCGATACCGCGGGCGGCTATTGCCGGCTTGTTGCGCCGGTCCGCCGCCATGCAGCACGCGCTGCTCGGCTGGTAGCCGGGCGCTCTCCGCGCGCTTTACTGAGCCTCGCGGAAATAATGGATATGCCGCTGCGCCGCTATTGGAGCGAGGCGAGGCGTGAGGAGCGCCGCGTACCTGAAAGGTACGTAAGCGACGAACAACGAAGCCGCAGCC
>JACQPI010000180.1 GCA_016207585.1 Elusimicrobiota bacterium
CCTCTATCGCGGCGGCTTCGATCCTCGCGGGGTTCGAACGGGTCTGGAAACCATAGAAAGAATGCGTCGAGACAACAAAATAACGTCTAGATCTGGACAAATCTTCAGGCCGTGGCGCATGGCTCCCTCCCTCGCCAAGCGCTACAAGTTTCACGATCAAGTGCTCCGGGAGCTGCCCCCGCCCTCCGCTCCTCTGATTACGGATCGCCCGGAATTCGGCGCCGTGAAGGAGGAAATTCGAAGACTACCGCCCTCTCCCGCGAAGGGATCCACCAAAAAGCAAAAGCTCTGGGGAGGCGCCAAGTGGGGACTGCGGCATGTGGTCGGGATACCCATCCCGTAAAGCGCGCCCGGCCGGCGCGACGTTGATCTGCTCATCCTGGAATGATAGTGTAGCGACATGGTGTTCGGCTGTTTGCCTCAACCATTCCCTCGCAATCGACCGCGATTGCTTCGGTCATGGGTGCTCCATCGCCTGTGGATCTTTTCGGCCGCGGTGGGCCTCTGCGTCCCCGGCGCGCCGGCGCAAGATCGCCCGCCTTCGGCGCCCGTAGCCCCGGCTCAAGCTCAGGGAGAATCCTCCGCGCAGCTCCCTCCAGCGCGGCGGGCCCCGATCCGCTTGGCCCTTCGTCAGGCCCCCGGCGTCTTCCCGGTCTACGACATGGACGGCATGTGGATTCTGCTCGACCGTCGGAAGGAAGGTCCCCGCCGCGGCCTTGGACCGAAAAGGCGGGTCCTTGTCATCGGCTCCTCAGGGGTGGAAGTCCTCTCCATTCTCCACGCCACCAGGACGTGGAACGCCTCCTGCTCGCAAGCTGGCCAGCAGGCCACGCCCGGATACGTGCTCGGAGGAAAAGGGCGCGGGCAGCTCGGCGTCCCCATCATCGCCTTGGTTCCCAAGTCGCCGGTTCAGCCTCGCCGAGCGAGAGTCCGCCGCTTAGGCAATGAGACAAGCGATTCCACCTACATGGAACTCGGACCCGCCATCCGCAAGACGGTCGCCCGAGAGATATCCCAGGGGCGTTTCGCGCTCGAGGCCGGAGACAGCTTGGGAGAGGCATTCTCCCGCAACCCGGATCCCGAGAAGATACAGCTTCGCATCGATTTTGCCGCGAAGTTTCCGGTAGCCGGATTTGGCAGTCCTCAGCTGGTCGTGGCTGGAACCCAGATATCCAGGTCCTTCCGCCGCTGCCTGCGCTTATCAGACGGGCCTCGCATGGTCGGCGGTTGCGCGTTGATGCCCCACGCCCTGATGGCCGACACGGATTTTCTCGAATTCGCGGCCTACGACCCGGCCGGAGGGACAAGCGCTCCGATCCTTCTCGCGTACAGCTCCAGGGAGCCCCTATGGGGACACGAACGGTGGGGATTTAGGATGGGGCGCAAGGGTCCCTCCTTGTTCTTGCTGGACGCCCTGGATCCCCGCTGCCGTCAACGTTTATAATGAACGAGGCCTTGCGGGCGTTGATCGTGTGGGCAAGCTTCGCGGGGGTGGGTACGCCCTTCACGCGGGTGGACCCTGTGATCGAGTCCGACCCGACGGAGATCGAACGCGCCGCCTTGAGGGAAGTTCTCCGGGCTCAGGAGCGAATTTACGAGACGCGACCGATCGCTTCGGCTGCCCTGGATTTCGGGATCGGCTTCGACCCTACAGGCTACGCATGGGGTAAATTCCGACAACGCGGGTACGCCGCCGCCTTTTCTGTCGAGAAATTAAAGGAAGGGCTGGAGTGGAATTTTCCGAGCTCGCGCTACCGCCTGTCCTTTTCAAGGGGCAATTTTTCGGCCTCTCCCGCGCGGCAACAATCTCCGGTCGCCGAGGTCCCCCTCCTCATTCTCCTGAGCCGGGCGTTTGAAGAAGGGCGGCAGGTCCAATTCGGTCCCGTCCGTTATGCCTTGCTCTACGAAGATGGACGCGATATTCCCGGCTCGCTCTCACTGCTTCGCAAGGATGAGGACGGGATATTCTGGGTTACCTATAATGGACTGGAGCAGGCGCGGGCGGGAATTCGATGGTTTTTATCGGTCAACGGCACGCTTTTCGGGCTACGGCTGGAAGGCGAGCATATTGTGTTCTACAAAAAGCCGGCGCGCAAGGATTCTTTTTCTTTGCCGCAGATCTGCGCCTCCAAGGCGGTCATGTAAGCATTCGGTGAGTAAACCCGTGTCGTTTGCCGGACTCGTCGTCGGCCAACGCCTTGCATACCGACTATGGCCGGCCATAGTTCGCGGCTGCTCGTCGAGGCGCAATGGGTTATCACCGAATGCGGCCATCGCGTTAGCGTTTCAATTTCAGCAAGAAAATAATTCCGACCAGACAACCCACCGAGATCAGTCCGAAGGGGAGAACTCCAAGAATCTCCCCCAGCCACGCTTCGGTCGATCTCGACTGGAGAAGCCCGACCTGTTCGGCTATTTTATAGACGACCCAACAACAGCCGGTTCCAAGCAGCGCGTCCAATATCCCGAACTCCTTCCCCGTCGTCCGGGGTTGAAGGAATTTCCGCAACCGCCAGCGGTTGAAAATGTCTATCGACTCGATACGGCCGCCGCATGAGGTAGAAACTCCCGCCCGGTCGGAAGTGGACCAGCAAATGCGGACGGTACCGGAAAGGATGCCGTGCCCCGACAATCCGATCTTGAACCGCGCTCGTTCGCCGGGTTTTATGCCCTGAATCGTAACGAAACCCAACCCCCGGACGGACAGGTTGCGCAAGGAGGTATCCTCATCCAGCAATTCCTCATCGTCGTCATACAGCGCCATGGGGAGAGAATGCTCATAGCGCTGCTGCCGACGCCGTTCCCGGATATCGGGATCCGAGTCAAAAAATATCGCCATATAGAATGGCCAATCGTCATATTTAATGTAAACAAGCGCGGTGTCAATATGGTAACAGGCAGGCGGTTCAGCGGCGCCGATAGGCCAGATAAAGCCCGAGCAGGGCCGCGAGGGAGGCGAGCCCCAAGGGAAGGGTCTCCCGCAAGGCCTGGCGCAGGTGGGGGTTGGAATAGAACAATTCACTCGCCATAAGAACCCCGATTGCCACGAAGCCGAACTGCAGGGCGAGATCCAAGACATCGACGAAGTCGAAATAGCGGGGGGATAGGAACCTCGAAAGGTGCCGGCGATCCCAGAATTTCATATCCATGATCTCGAGGCCGTGCAGGTACCCGGGGCCGGTCTGGCAAGCCCATCGCACCAATGCCATGCCTCTCAACGTGATGCCGGTATCCAGAGGCAGAGTGAATTGGAACTCCTCCCCGACGGGCAACTCGGCCATGGACTGCAGGCGCATTCCGCCTGGGCTCAAATCGGCGATGGAGCCCTTCCGAGGCTCCTCGGCGGGATGCCGGGGCCGAAGCATGACATCCAACTCCCGGTCATGCCGCACGTGCTGCCGCCGTTCCCCCTGGGCAATATCCGCGGGGACGGTCTGCGCGGAATGACCCAGAGCTTTGTGGTAGTTCACAATAAGAGTATAGATCGCCGGGAATGGAGGCAAAAGGGCCTATCGGACCACAAAGATCAGACCCAAAGGCCTATTTTGGGTAGGCCCTTTTTGCAAATTCTTTCACCCCTTGGACCCATGTCAAAAATTCGGCGCTTTCCAGGCCAAACTGCTTAGGAAATGCTCGTAATGCTTCCGGTGGGGGGGCTTTAGAAAATCCGCCCGTCCGGATCGGTAGCGGAGAATGTATATCCCCGAGTCGTCCGGAACCAGGGTGAACTCCGTTTTTTGCACGCTCACTTTCTCTCCGATCAGATAGCCCGGATCGTATTCATAGGTCGTGAATCCCACCGTGTGCGCGAGCCGGCTGGATATCTCGACTTGGAATAGGCGATGAGGGTCCTCCACCGCTCCCCACGCGGTCATTTCCTTACGGTAGGCATCCGGGGATTTATATCCCGGTCCCGCCTCGGCGAAGAACTCGATGGAAAAAGAAGCGCGGCCTTTTGGATCGCGGAATTCGAGGCCTCCGGGAATCTCCTTAGGCTTTCCCCACCGGCGCGGATACTCGCATGAAAAACGGGGGTGTTCGGGGCAGGGAAGGTACGTCGGCGGACGCGTGAGGAGCTTTCGCAAGGTCGCGAATCGCCCGGGAGGTTTCTGGTTCGAATCCGTGCGTCGGACAGGAGCGGCGCAAGCCCAAAATATGCACAGGATGGACAAAAGCGCGGGGGATTTCTTCACTTTCGATATTGTATATAATGCAATCAGGATAAGCATCCGGTAAGCCCGTGTTGTTTGCCGGACTCGTCGTCG
>JACQPI010000181.1 GCA_016207585.1 Elusimicrobiota bacterium
CACACGGTCCTGAGCCGTGCGCGTCTGCCAGTTCCGCCACCTGCCCACAAATCGCGGCGAGGACGGCATTCTATCGCATTCCTCGATACAGCTTCAACTCTCTCTCCACGCCCGCCGACACATTGTTACCACATTGCAACCTTGCTCTATTACACTGGCGGGAAGAATGAACTTCGCAAATCTCACGCCGCCGCAATGGGGTCCGCCCGCTGGAAGCTCCCGAACGCTCCCTGCCGCGAACAAACGATCCCTTTCCTACGCGACCATCGCGATTATGACGCTATGGGCGTTCTTCTCTGGCGCTTCGCTTTCCGCGCAGCAGATATGGGTGAGCGGCTACTACGGCGGCTGGTCCCAGTGGAACATGCCGCCGGACCGAGTCGACTATTCCGCGTTGACCCACCTGCTCCACTTTTCCGTCATCCCGAACGCCGACGGCACCCTTGACTCGACGAGCAATTCCTTGAGCGCCGCCCACTCCGCCGATATGGTGTCGCGGGCCCACGCCGCAGGGGTGAAAGTGATCCTGGCGATCGGCGGTGAGAACACCGCCGACAGGTTCCGCAGCGCCGCCGGCGACGCGAATCGGGCCGCGTTTATCAATAACCTCGTCAATTTCATGACGAGCCGTGGCTACGATGGGATCGACGTGGACTGGGAGGACTCGGCGACCGGAGGAGTGCCGGATTCCGACGTTCCTCTTTACTCCACGTTCATCACCGCGTTGAGGAGCCGGTTGAATCAGATAACTCCCCGGCCATTTCTAACGGCCGCCGCCATCCGCCCCGCCTCCCTGTTTGCATCTCTGCAGAACCAATTCGATCAGATCAACGTGATGACCTATAACATGGCCGGACCCTGGTCCGGCTGGCCGACTTGGCACAACGCCCCTCTATATAATGGAGATTATCGCTTCCCCAGCACCGGCCAGCCGATCTCTTCTGTGGATGGCAAGCTCCAGGAGTTCCTGAACGCTGGTATTGCGGCGCAGAAGCTGGGCATAGGAATCCCATTTTTCGGAGTGGTATGGAGCGGAGGAAGCGGAACACCCACCGGAGGGGTCACCGAACCCCGCCAGCAGTTCACGGTGGCCCCCACCTTACAGGCTCTCCCCTACTATACGATCTTGCGCGATTACTATCAAAGCCGGTACGAGCGCTGGGATGAGACAAGCTTCACCTACTCGATCCGAGGACCCCAGGTGCCTTATTTAAGGATAGATGTTGCCGGAAGCACCGGGGACAAGCTCGTGTCCTACGACAACGAGAGGTCCGTGCAGAAAAAAGTGGAATATGCGCGCAGCAAAGGCATCGGCGGGACCATGCTCTGGAATCTCGGTGCGGGTTATGTGGCGGGAGCCGCGCTTCCCGATCCCTTGTTGCAGGCGGTCAAGCGCGGAAAAAACTCGCCGACGAGTTCGCTCTGTTCCCAGCCGCTCGACCGTCAGCCCAGGGCCCTCTGGACTTGGGATACCTGGGATTCCAACCTATTGACCGACTCCAACGCAAAACAAAAGTTTTTTGATTTTGCGCAAACTCACGGCGTCCGAAATATTTATCTAAACGTCTACTCGAAACGGCTGAACCAGTCCCTGGTGCAAAACAGCCCGACGGCTCTGGCGAATTTCATTACCGACTCCGCCACCCGTTGCATGGAAGTGGAACTCTTGTTCGGAAACGCCGATTGGAGCCTCACAGGAAACCAGAGCCAAGCCGTTTACTTCGCACAGCAAGCGGTTTCTTTCGCGAATTCGCTTCCCGGAGCGAGACCCGTCGGACTCCACTTCGATGTGGAGCCGTATCTCTTGGCGGCGTGGACCAGCGACATGCAGGGAACAGCCAATCAGTATTTGAACCTGCTGGAGCAACTGGCTGCGGTCACCGCGGGCAAAGGACTGCGGCTAACGGTGGATATTCCCTTTTGGTTCGACGAGAGGCTCATTACTCGCAACGCACTGACGCGTCCCCTGAACCAATGGATTCTAGATACCGTCGATCGAACGACCCTCATGGATTACCGGGACACCAGTTCGCAGATCATCAGCCTAGCCTCTGCGGAACTATCATATGCGCAAAGCATTGCCAAACCGACCACGCTCGGCGTGGAGACCAACTGCGGGGTGACGCCGACCTATGTCACTTTTTGCGAAGAAGGGGCCTCGGCCATGGAACAGGCCTTTAGCGACGTCTACAACAACTACCGTCAAAACCCTTCCTTTGGATATTTCGCCGTAGAGGACTATGAAGGATATTCGGCGTTACCCATTACGCTCACCAATGCCGCGCCCATCGTGGCCACACCCGCCAGCGCCTCGCCCAACCCCGTCGGCGGCACCACCACGAGCCTGAGCGTCCTGGGCGCCGACGACGGGGGCGAGGCCGCCCTCACCTATAACTGGGCCACCACCGGCGCGCCGCCGGCCCCCGTGACCTTTGGCGTCAACGGCACCAACGCGGCCAAGAACACCACCGCCGCCTTCACCAAGGCCGGCTCCTACACCTTTCAAGTCACCCTCAAAGACGCCGCGGGCTTGACCGCCGCCAGCAACGTGACCGTGACCGTCAACCAAACCCTGACCACCATCACCCTCTCGCCGCCCTCGGCCACCGTGCCCCTCGGCGGCACGCAGCAGTTCGCCGCCAGCGCCCTAGACCAGTTCGGCGCGGCCATGGCCCAGCCACCCGCCTTCACCTGGACCGCCGGCGGCGGGACCGTATCGACCACAGGGCTCTACACGGCAGGCAGCGTGGCGGGCACCTATGCCGTCACCGCCGCCGCCTCCGGCAAAAACGGCTCCGCCACCATTACCCTCACCAATGCCGCGCCCATCATCAGCGACTTCACTGCTCCTACGATTGAGATCATCTCTCCAGCAGACGACAGTAACGCCCGCAAGAACGTGTCCATAAAGTTTTCGGCTTCCGATGATGTTGGAATTGCGAGGGTCGAGTTATGGGAGGGACAGGGAACAAGGGACGTCGCGATCCTATCTCTGAACCAGACTCAGACTTTCGACCCTCCCCAACCCACTCAGCAACAGGGCTCCATGACTTTTGCCACTCAAGTCCTTGGCTATCATACGTTCCAAATGAAGGCTTATGATACGAGCGGCAACGTGACATCCTCCCGTCGAATCCAGGTTAAGGTCGTTAAAGGAAAAATCAGCCTGGTTCGGTTCGCCTCCCAAGGTTTTGGGGTGTCCACTGGGAATATTAATTCCAGCGCGGAGAGCGGCAATGATGTCAGGGCCCTCGTGATCGGACCGCAAAATGGGCTCAGGCAACAGCTAATTTTCGACCCACTCGTGAGTAAAGTAAAATTCGTGACGACCAAGGGACGAACTCTCATTGAACAATCCAATACCAGTGGGCAGGGCATCGTCCTAAACCTTCAGGATGCCGCCGGCAACGTTGCTTACGAGTCCGGCTTGGCCGGGCTCATCTGCATGCAGGGCGGAGAAGATTCTGGGGACTTCGGGAAATGGGAGTGCAAACCTCTTGTCATAGTGAAATAGGCTTACGCTCTTGACCAGAGCCTTGACCCGCTTGAACGGTTGAGACGAACATCGAAGGGTCAAAATCAAAAAATGTACAATCAGCCTCGTAGAAAGCCCCGCGCGCCCGTGCCATGGCCAAAACGAAACCGGAAGGCCGTAAACTCATCGCGTCCAATCGCAAGGCCTCTTTCCATTACGAGATACTGGAAGAGTACGAAGCGGGCCTGAGCCTCAAGGGACCCGAGGTCAAGTCGCTGCGAGGCGGCCAGGCATCCTTGGAGGGAAGCTTCGCCCGCGTCGAAGGCGCCGAGCTCCAGCTCTACAACCTTTACATCCCCCCCTACCGACACAACACCGTGGAAGAGATCGAGCCTCGCCGCACGCGCAAGCTCCTTCTCAACCGCCGCGAGATCAACCGCCTCATGGGCCGCATGCAGGGCCAAAGCCTGGCCCTGGTCCCGATGGAGCTCTATTTCAAGCGGGGATGGGCTAAGGTGCGGCTCGCCCTCGCGCGAGGACGCCGAGGCCCCGACAAGCGCGAGAAGCTGCGGCGCGAGGACGCCTCCCGCGAGATGGAGCGCTCGTTCAAAAATAAATTCAAGGCGTAGAAATTCTCGACCTCACCCGTTTCTTTGGGGTCCTGTCAGTGGTGGGGCCCATCGGGCCTGCGGCCGCCCCGGCGACTTCGCGCCGGTTGCTCCTCGGCCCGATCCAACCCACCATGCGAGGTCTGGTCCCTTAATCTGCCACACAAGGCTAAGACCCGTCCAGGGGTTTCCCCGAGTCCTTCATCGCGACAACGTACGAGAACTTCCGTGGTCGATGCCTAGCTGACGTCGCGGTTCCAGCCGGACAAACGGCGGGTGTCGATACTCTCCGGGAGGTCATTCTGTATGACATGCCATTTTGGCATCTCATAGAAAACTGCAAAAAGGACTGCCGCCCAGTTTCCTCGTGTGGAGACTATGATGCCGTAACCCAGGGCTCATCTAGAACGTGTACCTCCGGGCGATCATAATCACCTGGGGCTACCGGCGGCCGGACCCATCCGGCAGGACCCCAAAAAAAGTGGGGGATAGGAAATCGTCCTAGGGACCCGGCCGCTCAGAAGCGGATGCCCAGCCCCATGTCGATCCCGGGCTGGCCGTGAGCAAGTGTGAAGGCTCCCTGCAGGTAGGTAAAGGTCTTGGGGCGCAGGGAAATTCCGGTCGTGAACCTGGGCTCCAGGGTGATCACCGCGGTTTCGTTCAGGGCGGGATCGAACCTGGAGTCGCGCACCACGACCCGCGTGCGGTCGAAGCCCGCCCCGACATAGGGGCTGACGGCCGGGGTCCCCATGGAGACGACGAGGTTGAGACCGAAATGGCTGGCTGAAAAATCCCGATGGGTGACGGAATGGCCGACCGAAGAGAGCAATAGCTGGGGCTTCCACGGTTTTTCAGAGGACTTTAGAAAGCCGTACCGGAGCCCGCCTCCGGCGATCGTCAGTCCCTGATAACTGATGCCGCGGATGTAGCCGTCGATCCCGAAGGGAAGGCCGATCTCGGCCTGGACCCACGGGAGGCCGAAGGCACGCACCCCCGCGTCTCTCAAAGCCTTGTTGTTCTTATCCGGCCGGAATTGCATGCCGCCGTGCACCCCCACGTCAAAACCGGGAAAACCGAGATTGCGCCCGCTGTGGAATGTCGCCGAACCCAGCACCCCGCCCAGATCGCGGGTAAACGGTTTCAGCGAAGGTCCGTCCACGTAATCCCGGAAACCGCCGAATTGGTCGGAAGCGCCGGCGGGAGAAAATTGGAAAAGAAAGGAAAGGAAAAGAAAGAAAAAGAAACGGAAGGCCGATAGGAAATTAGCTAGGCTAGCGCTCAAGCCAGCCAGGGTTCCACGGTTTTCTAGACTCATACTATTCATATTTTGCAATTACGGGCCGCCCCGCCGCAAGGGCTTCGAGAGCGCCTCATAGGCCAAGCGCAAGCCCTGGAGCGTAAGGTCGCCGATGACGCGCTCGACGCGGGGCAGATCGCGGGCGAACAAGGGCGCGAGCCCTCCGGTGGCGAACACGCGGACCTTCCTTCCGCCGAGCCCGGGGCGCATCTCCTCCAGGGTCCCCGCCAACACGCGCTCGACCATCCCCAAATACCCGAAGTAAAGCCCGGATTGTATGCACTCGACCGTATTTTTCCCGATGACCCTGCGCGGCTTTCGGATGTCGACGACGGGGAGCTGCGCCGTGTGGAGCCCCAGGGCGCGGGCCGAGAGAAGGGGCCCCGGGAGGATCGCCCCGCCCAGATAGTCGCCTCGCGCCGAGACGCAATCGAACGTCGTCGCCGTCCCGAAATCGAGCACCACGGCGGGGACGCCGTAGAGGCGACGCATCGCCAGGGCATTGAGGATGCGATCCACTCCCACCTGAGCGGGCTCCTCGACGCGAAGCCGTATGCCGAGCGCGGAGGACGGGGTGACCGCCAACGCGCGAAGCCCGAAGTAATCGCGGACGGCCGACTCGATGACTCGGGAAAGCGCCGGAACGACGGTCCCATAGACCGCGGCCGTCGCGCGTTCGCCCCGTTTATGCCCGCCGAGCAGCGCCGAGAGGGCCGCCCCATATTCGTCGGACGTTTTCTTGGTATCCGTCGCCAGGCGCCACAAGCCCACCCGCCGCTCGCCCAGGAACGCCCCCACCGTGACGTGGGTGTTGCCGACGTCGAGAACCAGAAGCATCGTCAGGAGGGCGCGGGGGAACGGCGCATTACGAAGACCGAGCGGCGGCGCCGAGCACTTGGCACGATTCCTTGACCGCAGCGGCCGACTTCTGAAGCTCGATGCGCTCCTCGACGGACAAGTTGAGCTGCAGCACCTCCACGACGCCGCGCGCGCCGAGCTTGGCCGGAACGCCCAGGTAGACCCCGTCGACGCCGTACTCTCCCTCCAGGTAGGCCGCGCACGGCAGGACCTTGTTCTTGTCCTTGAGGATCGACTCGACCATCTCGGCGACCGAGGCGGAGGGGGCGTAATATGCCGAGCCGGTCTTCAGGAGATTGACGATCTCCGCGCCGCCGTCGCGCGTGCGCCGGTTGATCGCCTCGATCTTGTCCTTGGAAAGAAGCTCCGTGATCGGGATGCCCGAGACGGTGGAAAACCTGGGCAAGGGGACCATCGTGTCGCCGTGCCCGCCCAGGACCATCGCGTGCACGTTCTCGACCGAGACCTGCAGGGCCTCGGCGATGAAGGAGCGCATGCGCGCGGAGTCGAGCACTCCGGCCATGCCGATGACGCGGTGCTTGGGGAATTTTGAGGCGCGCAGCGCCACCAGGCACATCGCGTCCAGAGGATTGCTGACGACGATGAGGATCGCATCGGGAGAGACCCGGACGACCGACTCCGTCACCTGGCGGACGATCCCGGCGTTCGTGTTCAGGAGGTCGTCGCGGCTCATGCCGGGTTTGCGGGGTATTCCGGCCGTGATCACGACGAGTTCGGAACCACGGGTCGGCTCGTAGGACGTGGCCCCGGTCACCCGGGAGTCGTAGCCGTAGATCGGGCCGGACTCCATGATGTCGAGCGCCTTGCCGGCCGGCATCCCCTCCGTCTGAGGGATGTCCACCAAAACGACGTCTCCAAGCTCCAGCTCCGCAAGCCGTTGGGCCAGCGTCGCTCCCACGAACCCCGCCCCGACCACCGTGATTTTTTTCCGTGCCATTCCCATTCTCCCTTTAAGCCATGATTTTACCGCTGCGCGCCCTTCATCGCGTCGTCCAGATCCTGCCGGATAGGGCCGAAGAAAGGGTTCATGCCCGCGGCGGCCTCGAGCGCGAGCCGCGCAGGCTCCAGGCGCCCCGCCTCGCCGCCCCATCGGCAGCGCCGCAGCTCGGCCCGCCCCAACAACCAGTAACTCATCGAGTCGGCCGGATGGCGTCGGACGCCTTCCCAGGCGATCTCCGCGGCCCTCGCCAGAAGGATACGGCGGTTTTCCGTTTCAGTCTCGGCGCCGTCCCAGAGCAGATTCGCCAGATTACTTCGGTATGACGCGCTCCAACCGTTGAGAGCAACGGCCCGTTCCAAATGGGCGGCCGCCTCGCGCGGCCTGCCCTCGCGCCGCGCCCGCAAGCCCCTCCCTGCGTTGAAATCCGCCCACGCCATCCTCGACAGCAGCGCGAGTACGCCCGCGGCGAGCACCGCCGGCGCCCAGCGGATCCCCGCTGCGATCGCCGCCGGCCGCGAGGCCCCGCCGGCGGGCCGCCGCGCGGACCGAGTGGCCGCAACAAGGCTGCCG
>JACQPI010000160.1 GCA_016207585.1 Elusimicrobiota bacterium
ATCTTCAGCACTTCCGCGATGCGCGTCAGCGCCCACTGGAGGTCCTGTTTCGAGGTCACCAGCGGCGGCGCGAAGCGGACCACCTGGTCGTGCGTCTCCTTGGCCAGGATGCCGCGCTCCGCTAGCGCCTCGCAGTACGGGCGGGCCGGACCGCTCTCCTTCTTGATCTCCACCCCGATGAGGAAGCCGCGGCCCCGCACCTCTTCGACGTGCGGCGAGCCGCACTTCTGTAGCTCGCACATGAACCAGTCACCCAGCTCGGTGGCGCGCTCGGCCAGCTTCTCGTCCTTGAGCACCTTGAGCGCCGCGCGGCCGATCGCCGCGCCGAGCGGGTTCCCGCCGAACGTCGAGCCGTGATCGCCGGGGTTGAAGACCCCCATCAGCTCCTCGTCCGCGACGAACGCCGAGACCGGGTAGAGGCCGCCCGAGAGCGCCTTGCCCAGGATGAAGACATCGGGTTGGACTCCTTCATGATCGGCGCAAAACATCTTCCCCGTCCGCCCCAGCCCGGTTTGGATTTCATCCAGGCACAGTAAAACGTCGCGCCGCGAGCAGATATCCCGGACCTGCCGCAGGTACCTCTCGGGAGGGATGCGCACGCCGGCCTCGCCCTGGATGGGCTCCACCAAAAAGGCGCACGTCGAGCCGGTGATCGCGGCCTCCAGGGCCCGCGCGTCGCCGTAGGGAACCAGCCTGAAACCCGGGGTCGGCGGCCCGAAATTCTTGCGGGACTTGGGCTCGCTCGAGAAACCGACTATCGTCGTGGTGCGTCCGTGAAAATTGCCCTCGGCCGCCAGGATGACCGCCTCGTCCTGCGGGATTCTCTTTTTCGCATAGCCCCACAGCCGCACCGCCTTGATCGCGGTCTCGACCGCCTCCGCTCCCGAGTTCATGAGGATCGCGGTCTCCATCCGTGTCATGCGGCACAGGCGCTCCAGGAGAGGGCCCAGGCGGTCGTTGTGAAAAGCGCGCGAGGTGAGGCAGAGGCGGTCCAGTTGGGCCTTGGCCGCCGCGACGATGCGCGGGTGGTTGTGGCCCTGGTTGAGGGCCGAGTAGGCGCTGAGCATGTCGAGGTAGCGGCGGCCCTCGACGTCGTGGACGACCGCGCCCGAGCCGCGCTCCAGGACGACCGGCAGCGGCGCGTAGTTATGCGCGCCCCAGCACAGCTCCCTCTCGATGAACGACCGCGTTTTTTCCTCCATGACTCCTGTAATTTAACAAATTTGGCTCCGCCCCGCCGACGCATCGAATTTGCCGTCCATAATTTGTAACTTATGAATCGCTCCGGACATCCGGAGCCGTCGCCCATGAGAATGCCCGAACTATTCGGACGGGGGGAGCCGGTCTTCTCCTTCGAGTTCTTCCTGCCCAAGACGCCGGAGGACGCCGCGCTGCTCAAGCAAACCGTCTCGGACCTCAAGAGGCTCCGGCCCGACTTCGTCACCTTGACCTACGGCGCCGGTGGCTCCGCGCGGGAACGCACGGTTGAAATGGCCGGGATTCTGCGCAACGAACTGGAGCTTCCGACTGCGGCGCACCTGACCTGCATCACCCATTCGCACGAGGAGATCGCCCGGCTGCTGGCACAAATCCGCTCCCAGGGGATCGACGCGATCGTCGCCCTGAGGGGCGACCTCCCGAAAGACGCGCCGGTCCTCCCCCTGCGCCAGAGGGACTTCAAGTACGCGGCCGACCTTGTGCGCTTCATCCGCCGGCAGGACGGCTTTTCCATCGCGGTCGCCGGTTATCCCGAGAAGCATCCGGAGTGCCCATCTCCAGAGGAAGACCTGCGCCATCTCAAGGAAAAGGTGGAGGCCGGCGCCGACTGGGTCATCACCCAGCTTTTTTTCGACAACCAATCCTACTTCGATTTCGTGGCGCGCGCCCGCGCGGCCGGCATCCAAGTCCCGATCGTCCCGGGCATCATGCCGGTCACGAGCTTCACCCAGCTCCAAAAATTCACCCTCATGTGCGGGGCGAGCTTGCCGCCGGCGATGGTGGCCGAGCTCGATCCGATCCAAGACGACAAGGAGGCGGTCGTCCGCTACGGGATCGAATACGCCGCCCGCCAATGCCGTGAGCTGATCGAAAAAGGGGCCCCCGGCATCCATTTCTACACCCTGAATAAATCACGCTCGACGGCGACCATCCTCTCGCGCCTGAGGGCCTCCTAGCCCGTGGACCCCCAACGAACGTCGCGGCGCCGAGGCCTCGCGGCTTGCCTGCTGCTGGGACTGGCATGCTCACGGGCGCGGGCGGCCTCCCTGCCGGAGTCCCAAATCTCGACTATCTCCTTCGTCTCTCCCTCCACCGCGGCCTATGCGAGTTCCTCCGGTACGATTCGATCCATCTCCATCGAGCGGCTCAACGTGTTCGATCCGCGCGTTCCGGGCGAGGACTGGTGGCCCTTCCGGCTCGCCAATAAAATCCACATCCCCACGCGCGAGTACGTCCTCCGGCGCGAACTGCTCCTGGCCCCGGGCGACGCGTGGGTCCCGCTGCGAGCCCTGGAGTCGGAACGCAACCTCCGCGCCACCACCTTCATCCGCAAGGCCGAGTTGAAGCCGGCCCCTTCCGCCCCTGCCTCCGCTATGTCGTCAGGGACGGCGCGAGTGGAAAACGACCCGCGCGCCGCCCCCGGCTCCATCGACCTTCGGCTCCATGCCCAGGATTCCTGGACGACCCTTCCTCAAATCAACCTGGGAACCGAGGGGGGGGACCGCTACCTCATCTACGGAATCGAGGAGCTCAACGTGCTGGGCCTGGGCAAGAGCGTCAGTTTCTTCCACGCGCAGATCGGTCCGAGCCGGCGCAACGAGCTGCGCTATAACGACCCGCGCCTGTGGGGAACCTGGTTTCGCCTGACGACCCTCTACGGCACGACCTCGCGGGGGGACGAGGTCGGGACCGTCGTGGAACGGCCCTTCTTCTCCTTGAGCGCCCCCTACGCGATGCGCGCCCTGTGGACCCGCATCATCCAGGAGGACGTTCTCTTCCAAAACGCGCTGGACGCCTCGAAGTTCGTTCAGGATTTCCGGTCGGTGGACCTTCTGGCGGGACTCAAGCTGCCGCGAACGACCGATCCGGTCCAGCGCCTCCATGCCGGCATGCATTACGAAAAAGACCGTTTCGAAGCGACGCCAGACACCGCGGCGGGAACCCTGCCCAAGGACCGGGAGCTCAGCGGCCCCATCATCGGCTACTCGCTGATCCAACCCCGCTACATCAAGGAAACCTTCATCGATAAGATGGAGCGCGTGGAGGACTTCAACATCGGCAACGAGTTCTCGACCTTCGCGGGCGCGATGCCGAAAGGCCTAGGTTCGGACGCCGACCGGTGGACCTTGAGCGCCACGGACCAGCAAGGCTTGAGTCTCGCTCCCGGCCGCTTCGCGCTGGCCCAGGCGGGAGTCCTGGGGCGCCTGCGCGGAAAACAACTCGAGAACTCGATCTTTTTCGCCAATCTCAATCTTTTTTGGAAGAACGCCTGGCCTTTCTCCCACACCTGGGTAAGCCACCTGGAGTGGAACACGACCCGCAACCTCGATGGGGAGAACCAGATCATCCTGGGGGGCAACACGGGGCTGCGCGGCTACAAAAACAACAGCTTCACGGGCGCCCGCTCGGTTCTATGGAACATCGAAAACCGCTTTTTCTTCAACCGGGAGTTCTTCCACCTCTTCGTCCTGGGGGGCGCGGTATTCTTCGAGACCGGAGCGGTGGCCCAGCCGGGAGGCTCGCTGATCCAAAATAATTTTAAGTCGGACCTTGGCTTTGGGTTCCGGCTCGGACCGACGCGCTCCACGAGCGGGGGCGTCCTGAGGCTCGACGTGGCCTACGCCCTGCAACACGGCCCCGGGCCGAGCCGGTGGGTCGTTTCGGTCCGCGGCGGCCAGGCCTTCGAGATATTCAACAGCACCTACCGCAACGTGATCCGCACGCCCGTCTCGGCTTTACTGGAGGAGTCTCCCGGCGCCCGTCTGCGCCGACGCTGACCAAAGCTACCCTGGGAGCCCGAAGTCTCCTTCTTTTTGTAGAATATCTTTAATGAAACGCTTGCTTCGCTGGACCCTGATCGCCGCCGCCATCTTCTGCGTGCTCGCGGCCGGAGGGTTGATCGCGCTGAGAATCCTATTCCCGCCGCAAAAACTCAAAGCGCTCGCGCTGGAGAAACTACAGGCGGCCCTCGAGCGGGAAATCCGATTCGAATCGATCGGGATCGGCCTGCGCGGGCTGACGCTCGCAAACCTGGAGATATCCGAAAGGCCCGATTTCAAGGCCGGCACCCTGCTCAAGGTCGGGACGCTGCGGGCCCGGCCGAGGCTGCGGCCCCTGATCGAGAAGCGCATCGAGATCGCGACGATCGCGCTCAAGAACGGGGCGGTGACCTACGAGGACCGGCGATCGGGCCTGCGCGCCTGGGTCCGGAAAATCGATATCGAGGCCGAGGGAGCCGGTCTGACGGCCCCCTTTCCCCTGTCCGTGTCATGCGACTATGCCGTGGACGGCGCCGGCTCCAAGGCGAGCGGGCGGCTGGACTACCGGGGCACGGTCGATTTGGGAGGCAACGTTCCGGAAAACTTCGCTTTGACGATCAAAACCCTGACGCTCCGGCTGCTCGATGTGACGCTCACGGCCTCCGGACAGGTGCGCAACTTGAAGGCCCCCGAGGCGGCCCTGACGCTCCACATCCCCTCGCAACGCATCGACTCCCTGTCGGCGCTGGCGGGCTCCGCCAAGAAATCGCCTTTCGCGGGCCGGGTCCCGGCGATCTCGGGGGAGGTCCGCGCTCAAAAATCCGGAGAGCTCATCCGCCTGCAGAAGGTCGATCTGGAGCTCGGCGAGATGAAACTGTCGGTATCCGGTTCGATCTCGACGCCCGAGAACCGGCCCGCGCGCGCGGACCTGCGCGTCAAGACGAATTCGTTCCCGCTCGCGATGGTCGCCGACCTGCATCCGGCCGCGCGGGACATGCATCTGCAAGGGCGCGCCGAGCTCGATGCGCGCGTGCTGGGTCCCCTGGACGCGCCGGCCGTTTCCGGGGAAGCCTCGCTGGCGTCGGTCGGGCTTGAATATGCAGGGCTGGAGCTGCAATCGGTGACGGGACGGGCCCGACTGTCGCCGGACAAGGTCACGGCGACCATCGCCGGAAAATGGAACCGCGCCGATTTCAAGGTGGACCTCACCGCGGCGGACTATCTCAAGGCCCCGAACGTCCGCATCGAAGGCTCCCTTTCCCAGCTCGACTTGGCGGCTTTGCCGACCGAGCGTCCGGAAATCGCCGGGAAGCGGCCGCCGGGAACTCCGGGAGCGTCCGGCGGCCCCGCCGCGAAGAACGGGAAGTCCCGCGCGGGCGCCTCGGAGCCCGCGGCGGCGAGCGGGTCGCACAAGGCCGGCGCCGCCCTGCCGCTGAGCACCTCCGGAAAGTTCACGGTCGGGAATATCCTGCACCCCAATTTCACCGCCTCGCGCGCGGAGCTTTCCTGGAGCCTGCGCGACGCTCTCGAGCCGGCCCGCGTCACCGGCGCCGCGAAATTCAAGATCGCCGAGGGGAAATTCGACAACCTCAAGGACGTGGCGGGGAAAAACTCCATGGTGCGCACGGCCCTGCTTCCCATCCTGGTCCTCCAAAAAGTCGGGAGCCTGGCCAAGATACCCCTCTTTCCGGCCTTCGACCGGGTCCATTACAAGGAGATCACCGGGGACTACGCCTTCCAAAGCGGCGTCATGACGGTCAAGGAATCGCACATGGATTCCAGCGCCGCCCACGTCGCCGTCACCGGAGGGGCGGACCTCGGCAAGGACCAGCTCAATCTGCGCGTCTCCACGCGGCTGGCGCCCCAGGCGGGGATCAAGCTCGGCGGCCCGATCGGGTTCTGGGTGCGGGGCTCCCTCTCCGATCCTTCCGTCAAGGCCGACGTCGGCGCGATTCTAAAACAGCCCGCCGTGCAGGACGCGGTGGAGCAGGGCAAGAAGCTCCTCGAAAACCTCTTCAAGCCCAAATGATCCCGCGCCTTCCCATGGCGTCCGTGTTTTTTTTATTCATCGCTCTTCTCGCCGGCTGCAGCCCGCGCACGATCGCCCTGCGCGCGATGACCTCGATTCTCGACCGGGGCGCGCAGGCCTATTACGAGGAAGGCGACCCCGTCTTGGCGCAGGAGGCGATGGCCTCCCAGATCAAACTGCTGGAGGCGCTGCTCAAGAACGACCCCGGCAACCCGCGCCTCTTGACCCTGAGCGCCGAGGCGTTGGGAGGCTATGCGTTCCTGTTCCTGGAGGACGCGCAGCCCCAGCGGGCCAAGGGGATATACCTCCGAGCGCGGTCGGCCGCTTCCAAGATTCTGGAGCGGGATCCCGCATTCAAGAACTTCGAATCCATGACCCTCCTGGAGCTGGAAAGCGCCCTGCGCCGGGCGGACGCCCAAGATGTCCCGGGGCTTTTCTGGGCCGCCTACGGGTGGGCCGGCTGGATCAACCTCTCCAAGGATTCTCCCGACGCCCTCGCCGGCCTGCCCAAGGCGGCCGCGATCATGCGCCGCGTCCAGGAACTCTCGCCCGGCTACTGCTTCGGGGGGCCGGACCTGTTCCTGGGAACCTACTACGCCTCGATTCCCAGAATGTTGGGCGGCGATCCAATCAGATCGAAAGAGCACTTCGATGCGTCGCTCAAGGCGACCGGAGGGCGCTTCCTGATCGCCAAAATGCTCTACGCCAAGCACTACGCGGTCGCTGCGCAGAACGAGGCCCTGTTCAAGGCCATCGTCGAGGACGTATTGAATTCCGCCGATGATTTTCCTCAAGCGCGCCTGGCCAACGCGGTGGCCAAGATCAAGGCCGGGAAACTCCTGGAACGAATCCATGATTTATTCTAACGCCCCCGCATACCGACTATGGCCGGCCATAGTTCGCAATCTTCCATCGAAGACATTATTCCCGCGAGCCTCGGCATGTCCGCTGCTTGCAGTATTGATTTTCGGGGGATTTCTGCTCCACGCCCCGCGCGCCCACGCGCAGAACGGCGCTGCGACCGTCATCAAGTTCGCCACCCTGGCCCCTGAAGGCTCCGCCTGGATGAAGGCGATGGCCGGCTTCAACGAGGAGTTGCGGGAGAAAACCGGAGGGAAGGTACGTTTCAAGTTTTATCCGGGCGGGGTCTCCGGGGACGAGAAGGACGTGGTGCGCAAGATACGGCTGGGGCAGCTGCAGGCCGCGGGGCTCACAGGCGTCGGCCTGGGCGAGATCGCGCCGGAGCTGCGCATCCTCGACGCCCCCTTCCTGTTTCGCGACGAGACGGAAGCCGACGCCGCGCTCAAGGCGTACGGCGGCGAGCTCTCGGCGATATTGGAATCCAGGGGTTTGGCGCTCCTCGGCTGGACCGAGGTCGGCTTCGTTTACCTCTTCACCAACACGCCGGTCCGGGCGCCCGCCGATCTTCGCGACGTCAAGATGTGGGTCTGGGAAGGCGATCCCATCGCACAGGCCGCCTTCTCGGCCTTCGGCGTGCATCCCATCCCGCTGTCGATCACCGACGTCATGACCTCGCTGCAGACCGGGCTCATCAACGGCGTCTACAGCTCCCCGATGGCCGCGATCGCGCTGCAATGGTTCACGAAGACCAAGCACGTCAGCTCCGTCGCCCTGGCCTACGCGGCGGGCGCCGTCGTCGTCTCCAAGAAAACGACGGAGAAGCTCTCCGCGCAAGAGCGAAAAATTCTGATGGAGCTCGGCCGGCGGCATATGGCCCGCCTGACGGAGCTCGGCCGGCGGGAAAACCGCCAAGCCCTGGCGACGCTCCGGAAAGAGGGCTTGACGCAAACCGAGCCGCCGACCGCCGAGGAGCTCAAGGCCTACGAGGCGATCGGCGCCAAGGCGCGGCGCTCGCTGGCGGGAAGGCTGTACTCCGAAAAGCTTCTGGACCGTGTTGAAAGATTCCTGGCGCAATCGCGCCAAAAGGCCTCCGGCGGCAAGAAACAAAAATAGGCGCGGCGCGTATGAATCGGATCAAGGGCCTTGAAAGTCGGCTGATCCGCGCCGAGTCCGCCCTGCTCGCCGCGCTCGTGGCTTTCATGGTGCTGCTGGCCTTCCTGCAGGTCGTCCTGCGGGCCTTTTTCTCGGCCGGCATCCTATGGGCCGACACTCTCCTGCGCCATTTGGTGCTGTGGCTCGGATTTTTGGGCGCCGGCCTGGCCGCCGGCTCGGACCGTCAGTTCGCGCTGGATATCGCGGCCCGCCTCAGCGCGGGACGTCTTAAAGCGTCCCTCCAACTCGGCTGCGCCCTATTCGCGGCGGGCGTCTCGACGGCGCTGGCGCGATCCTCCCTCACGTTCTTCCGGGAGGAATACCGCCATGCGGGCGCGCTCTTCGCGGCCGGGGACCTCAACGTTCCGGCTTGGCCCTTCCAAATCATCCTGCCGGGGGGGTTCGCCCTTCTCGCGATCCATTACGCGCTCAAGGCGGCTCTCGCGGCCCATGACCTCCTGAAGCCGCCGCCCGGCCCGCCCGGCCCCGCGCTCCAAGGCCGGCGCCCTCTATGAGCGGCCTCGCGATAGGCTTGATCTTGATCGGCTTGGCGGCGGCTGGGGCGCCCGTGTTCAGCCTGATCGGCGCCCTGGCGCTGTACCTCTTTCAGGGATCGGGCATCGACTCGGCCGCGATCATCGTGGAACTATTCCGCCTTGCCACGCTACCAGCGCTAATCGCGATTCCTCTATTCACCTTCGCGGGCTACGTCCTGGCCGAGTCCAAGGCCCCGGAGCGCCTTGTCGCGCTCGCCGAGGCCTTGTTCGGCTGGCTGCCGGGCGGCATGGCGATCGCGGGGCTGTCCACGTGCGCGCTGTTCACCGCCTTCACCGGCGCCTCCGGGGTGACGATCATCGCGCTGGGGGGGCTCCTCTACCCCATGCTGCGCCGCCAGGGCTATCCCGAGAAATTTTCCCTGGGGCTCCTGACCACGACCGGCTCGCTGGGGCTTTTGTTCCCGCCCAGCCTGCCCATCATCCTTTATGGGCTGGTAGCGAAGATTTCCATTGATAAGCTCTTCGCCGCTTCCGCCGTGCCCGGGCTGCTCCTTCTGGCGGTCCTGTCCCTTTACAGCCTGTGGGCCGGCCGGCGCGCCAAAGTCGCGCGGACGCGGTTTTCCTGGCCGGCGCTCGCCCGCGCGGCTCGCGCCGCCTGCTGGGAGATCCCGCTCCCTTTCGTCGTCATCGGTGGCATCTACGGCGGTCATTTCACCGCCACGGAGGCGGCGGCGGTCATGGCCATGGTCGCCCTGGTCGTGGAAACGCTGGTGTACCAAGACATCCGCTGGAGAGACTTTCCCGGCATCGTCGCGCGCAGCATGACCCTCGTGGGCGCGATTTTGATCGTGCTCGGCGCCGCGCTGGGCCTGACCAACTACCTCATCGACGCGGAGATCCCGGGCCGTCTGTTCTCCGTGATCCGCCACGTCGCTCCCTCCAGGACGGCGTTTCTGCTCCTTCTCAACGCCTTTCTCCTGGTCGTCAACATGGTCGAGATATTCTCGGCGATCATCATCGTCGTGCCCATCATCGTGCCGGTCGCGCTGCAGTACGGCATCGACCCGATCCACCTTGGAGTCATCTTCCTGCTCAACCTCGAGATCGGCTATATGACCCCGCCTCTCGGGCTCAATCTCTTCCTCTCCTCCAGCCGCTTCGACGCGCCCCTGACCAAGCTCTACGGCGCGACCCTGCCCTTCTGGCTGCTCCTCCTGGCCGTGCTGGCCGTCGTCACCTACGTGCCGGCGTTGAGCCTGTTCCTGGTCCGTTGAACTGAGCCGCGCCGCGGCCGGGTGTAAAAATAATATACAATCCGGCCATGGCGAACTCGGAGCTCTCCCCGACAGACCGGGAGTCGCTTCTACGGAAAATTCGGGACTCTCACTCGTTTCTCAGGGCCTACGAAGACGAATCTTTCCTGCGGCGCGAAGAGCTCCGCCCGGTGCGCCTGCAGCTCGAGCTCCAGAAGCCCGAGATGGTCCTCGAGGAGCATAATATCCGCTCCACCATCGTGGTCTTCGGCAGCGCCCGGATCACCCCTCCCGAGGCGGCGCAGGAGCGGGTCCGGTTCCTGCAAAAGGAGCTCGCCCATCGCCCCCATGACAAGGCGCTGCGCCAGAAGCTCAACGCGGCCGGGCGCCTGAAGGCCCGCTCGCACTACTACGCAGAGGCCCAAAAGTTCGCCAAGCTCGTGACGCAGGCGTCCCAAAAGGACTCCAAGCGCGATTACGTGATCGTGACCGGCGGAGGGCCCGGCATCATGGAGGCGGCCAACCGCGGCGCCTTCGACGCCGGGGGGGAAAGCGTCGGCCTCAATATCACCCTCCCGCACGAGCAGGACCCCAATCCTTACGTGACGCCGGAACTCTGCTTCAAGTTTCATTACTTCGCGATCCGCAAGATGCACTTCCTCCTGCGCTGCAAGGCCCTCGTCGCCTTTCCGGGAGGCTTCGGGACCTTGGACGAGCTCTTCGAGACCCTCACGCTGATGCAGACGAAAAAGGTCCGGCCCTTCCCGATCCTGCTGTTTGGAAAGGAGTTCTGGCGCCGCGTCATCAACTTCAACTACCTGCGCGACCAGGGCCTCGTCGCCTCCGAGGACCTGCGCCTCTTCCAGTACGTCGAGAAGGCCGAGGACGCCTGGGACATGATCGGGGAGCATTGGCGCAAGAACGGCCGCCCGTGACGCCGCCTGTCGCGCGCCGTGCCGCAAACCGCCGCATGCGCCTGCTCCGCGACGCCTGCTGGCTCGCGGCGACTTTGTTCCTGCCCTTGCCGCATGCCCGCGCCCTCAGTCCGGCGACCGAAGCGACGATCCGGGAAGCCCTGCCGCCGCTCTACGATCTGGAATACGCCCAGGCCCGCGGGAGGGTGCGCCGCTTGATCGAGGCCGAGCCGGAAAACCCCTACGGCACTCTCTTCGAAGCGGGCGCCCTCTGGTGGCAGGCCGACAATGAATTCGAGATATTCAAGGACAGCCCCGCCCTGGAATCCCTGTTCGAGGAGGATGTCCGGCTCACCCTGGAGAGGGGACAGGCTCTCCTAGATTCCTCATCGAGCGACACCGCGAAGGCGCAAGCCCTGTTCGCCATGGGGATAGCGCTCGGCCTGAGAGGGCAGTGGCATCTGCTCAACGACCGCTGGCTGCGCGCCTACTTCGACGGCCGCAAGGCGGTCAAGCACCTCGATAATTGCCTGAGGCACGATCCCGAGTTCTATGACGCCTACCTCGGCCTCGGCCTTTTCGATTACCAGGCGGATCGCCTGCCGGCCGTCCTGCGGCTGCCGGCCCTGCTGCTGGTGAGCGGCGATGCGCGACGGGGACTGGAACGGATGCAATTGGCCATGGAAAAGGGACGCTACGCCTCGGCCCAAGCCGCCCAATATTTGACGACGATCTACCTGCGAGACGAGAAGGATCCTCAAAAAGCCCTGGAGATCCTGCGCGCCCTGAGGGGCAAATTTCCCCAAAGCCCCTATCTCCAGTATCTCGAGGCGATCGCGACCCACCGGCTGGGGCGCTTCGACGAATCCTATCCCCTGATTCGCAATCTCATCGACAAACTCGCCCAGGACCCGCAACTCCTGCGGCGAAAGCTCCTGACGATGGTGTGCGGACTATGGGACGGGGACTGCCTCGCGCCGGGACAGCCAGAAGCCGCGCAACTCTGGCTGACCCGCGCCCTGGAGAGGGAAGGCCAAGGCGCGTCCGACCGCCGGACCCTGCTGCGCCTCATGCGCGCGGCGACCTACGACATGACTGGGCGGCGGGAAGAGGCGGTCCGGGAATACGAGGCCGTCCTCGCCTCCCCGGAATTTCTCAACGTCCAGGAGCTGGCCAAGCGCTGTCTCGCATCCGCGTGCGATCGCGAGGAATCCCTGCGGCAGCTCAAATCGATGGCCTTGACGCCGTAAGCTTCTCGCGGCGGCGCAGCCTTTTCATGACCGTCGCCATCTCTCCCTCGGTACGGACGAGATGTCCCGTCTTGACGTCCAAAAGCCCCAGCGGGGTCTCGCGGTAGCGGGTCTGCGCCTTCAGCGCGGGCCGGTCCAGCCGGGTGACGGCGCGCGAGGCAAGCATATAGGCGACGTTCCCGATCGGAAGTCCCCTCTCGATTCTCTCTTGGACCGCCTGCGCCAGCCGGCGGCCCTGGATCAGGCCGGCGCCCTGCATTTCCCTCGGATGTCCGGCGTCGACCGCGGTCTCCTGCAGGACCGCCTTGACCTCCGCGGGGCGCGGCTTGATGCCGCGGCCCTTCGCGTAGCCGATCACGTCCAAGGCGGCGCCGGAGCCCATGTTGGCCGCCATGGACGTGCCGGACAAAGTCCGATACCTCGGATTGCCGGCGAGGGCGCAGCGGGTATCCGGGTCCGCCGCGCTGCGGGCCGCCACGACCCCGGGAGCGTACGCGCACCCCTGGGGCTCCCCGCCCCATACAGCCGAGAGCATCCGCTCCAAAAGGCCGGGCTCCGACGGAACGAAAACGCCTCCCGAGATCGCGGTGACGTCGGGCTTGTTGTAGCGCCCGCCGCTTTTATCCTTCACGACGCCCTGCGAAACGAAGAAGGGAAACTTGCCGTCCTTGTCCACCCCGCTGACCGTCAAGACGTAGCGCGCGTTCCCGGGAGTATTGATCGTCTCGAATCCCGGCCCCGTGTTGCCCGCGGGACTCACGACCAGGATGCCGTCCTTCACCACGAGCTGGTTCGCCAAGAAACCCAGGGGATCCTGGTTCGGATCCAGGCCCTTGTCCCCGAAGCTCAAGTTCAGCACGTCGGGCTTGCGTTCGCCCATCCAGCGCATCGCGGCCAGGATGGTGTCGAGCGAGGCCTCTTCGTTCCTGCCGAATACCTTGGCGACCAGAAAACGGGTCTGTGGCGCGACGCCGCGATACTGCCCGCCGGAAGCCACCCCGGAACCGCCGATCGTGCCCTCGCCGTGCGTCCCATGGCCTTGGACGTCCTCCAGCCCTTCCCCCGTGAAATCGACATACTCCGCGATCCGGCCCTGGAAATCCGGATGGGAAGCGTCGATCCCCGAGTCGATCACGCCGACCGTAGTCCCGCGACCCTCGGAAAGCTTCCAAAGCGACTGGAGATCCATCCTGCGGTAGCTGTCCTCGTGTCCGGCTTCGGCGACTTCGGGCGAGGAGAGGGGGAGGAATTGTCCTCCCAAATAGGGCGCAGGCCGAGTCGCGGCGGCCGCGGCCCGGGCGGTCGACCTAGCATTATCGCGAGGAAGTGCCGCGTCCAAGGGTAGTTGGGAGGCGGCCGCCTGGAATACCCTGGAGGGAGAACTCGCGATGCCGCGTTTCTCCAGATCCCGCGCCAGGGGGACCGCCTCGTAGAGGGGGATGTCCACCACGACCAGGTCGCCGATCACCCGCACGAGGCGCGAGCCATGCCGATCCAGCAGCCCGGGATCGAGCCCCCGCTCCCGATAGATGGAGCGCCTCTCGGATTGAAGGCGCTTCGCGGAGCCGCCGATACCCAGATGATCCGCCGGGCCCGCGCGCGGGGCCGCGACGATGACTCGAACGGCGTTTTTCTCCGGCTGGAACGCGTAATTGCGCAGGGAGGGAGGGGGGGAGCCGCCCGGTCCGCGAGCGAGAAGCAATTCTTGTTCCAGAGTTTCCCAATCGAAACGGCCGGACGGACGGCTTCGGGA
>JACQPI010000161.1 GCA_016207585.1 Elusimicrobiota bacterium
GACCTGGAGAACGGCTACGTCTATTTCCCCAAGACCAAGAAGAAGGAGCCCGACCAAGTGTCGCTGCCGCCTCGGGCCTGCGAGCTGCTGTCCGTCTTGAAACGGGGCGAGCATGGCGAGTTCGTGTTCCAATGCAAGGACGGCGGCCCGCGCAAGGACATCCGGTGGGTGTTCAAGCGGGTCCTGCGCCTGGCCGGGATCGAGGGTTTCCGGTTCCACGATCTGAGGCACACGGCCGTGTCGTACATGATGATGAACGGGATCGACTTGAAGACGATAGCGGAACTGGTGGGCCACACCACGGCCGAGATGGTGGACAAGCGCTACGGGCATCTCTCGCCGGACCACAAGCGGACGGCTACGCGCGTGTTCGGAGCTGCGATGGACAAGTTGTGCGGCTACGAAAGCCCTCACCCCGGCCCTCTCCCGCAAGCGGGAGAGGGAGGACTGGTGCGCGACGGAGTGGACACTTTTTGGACACTTCCGGCCAAGCGGTCTGTTGACGCGGAAAGCATCCCCTCGGATTTGGCCGAGGAAATCAGTACAATAGTCGCATCGCGCCGGGGTAGCTCAACGGTAGAGCACCTGCTTCGTAAGCAGGTTGTTGTGGGTTCGATCCCCATCCCCGGCTGATTTTCATTTCAAACGCGTCGCGCCCTTTGAGCGGCGCCTCACTCAACGGCATGGCAAAAGGCAGAGAAACCAGGGTCGATACGGCGATCTCCTCGCTCGATTCGATCACCCTTTGCCGCAAGACGATCTTCTGGTGGCTGCCGCTCCTCTACCTCCTCATCTCGAGCGCCTTCTATCTGCGCACGTACGACTCGGCCCAGGTGAAGATCACGCTGGTGCAGATGGGAGGCGTGTGCCTGCTGGGGCTATGGATCAGCCGGCTTCTCGAGGAGGGAAAACTCGCTTTTTCCAAGAGCGACATGGTGTGCCTGGCGCCCTTCCTGGCCTACATGGGTTATGGGATATTTTCGTTTGTCGTGGCTCCGTACCATTGGTCCTCGACGGACTTCTTCATCCGGCGGACGATGTATATGTCGGTGGCGCTGATCGTCATCCAGGAGTTCGACGCGTCGGCGGTCGCGCGGATGATCCGGCTGCTCATCTGGGCCGCTTGGGTCGCCGTCGGTTACGGCCTGTGGCAGTGGTTCGACCATGCGTTTTTTCCTACCGGGGTCGGGCGCGGGATCGACCCTTTCGTGTGGCGGGGGGCCTTCGGCGACCGCGTCTTCTCGACCTACGGCAACCCCAACTTCCTGGGCGATTTTCTCGTGATCATGATCCCCGTCCTCGCGACCCAGTACGCCAAGCTCCGGAAGTTCAGGCTCCTTGTCCTTTCCACAGGGAACCTGTTCGTTTTGTTCTTGACCTACACCAAGGGGGCCTGGATCGGGGCGACGATCTCCGTCATCCTGCTGGGCGGGACATACCTTTACTTCTTCCGGAAGGAAACCCTTCGCCGTCACTGGATGCGGATCGCAGCCGCGATGGGAACGTTGGCGCTGATCACGTCGATCGCAATCGCCGTCAAACTTCGTTCCAGCTTCACCTCGGTCAACTTCCGCCTTTTCACGTGGGAGGCGACATGGGAGATGATCATGACCCATCCGCTGCGCGGCACCGGCATCGGGAGCTTCTGGGTCATTTATCCCGCGTTCCGCAGGCCCCCCATCTTTCATATCGAAGGGAAGCATAATACCGAGACGGACCACGCGGAGGACGAGTACCTGGAGGTCCTCTTCGATGAGGGAATCGTGGGCTTTGGAATATTCATCTGGCTGCTCTTGAGCACCTTCGTGGTCGCATACCGCGCCCTCAGTCAGATGACCCGGGATTTGAAACCCGGAGATACGGGCCCTCCCAGGGCCTATGACCTCCTTGGAATCCTGATCGCGTTCCAAGGTATGATGGCGCACAACTTCTTCGACGTCAGCATGCGCTTCGTGTCCTCGGGAGTCTACTTCGGGCTCCTCCCCGGGCTTATCGTCAACCTATCGCGCGGCTCGGCGCTCAGCGAACTGCACGCCAAAAAAGGCGAGTTGGGCGCGGTCCCGGAGTCCGGGCCTACGTGGTGGGAAAACCTCTCTTCCTTCCTAATATGGCCGATGCGCTTGGCCGCTTGGGCCGGCATCGTCTATATGATTTCTTATTTGACCGGCTGGCCTCGCACGGGAAACATGTTAAGGGGTTTCGATGAGCTCCAGGGGCCGCTCTTTCGCCTCACCTACAACGGAGAGATCCTTCAGTGGCTCATCGCATGGCTCTGTTTCTCGGGTTGCGTGGTGGGGTTGGGGGTGGCGTTTCTTAGGATCGTCGCTCTGACGCGCAACCCGCTCGTCTGCTTGACGATCCTTCTCATGCTGCTCCCCTTGCGCATCGTCTGGGGCTTCTTTCGCGCCGACGTGTACCACAACATCGCGATCTTCTTCTCGAAGCAGCAGAACTGGGAGATGGCGGTCCGGCACTATATCAAGGTGGGGGAACTCAATCCGGCCTACATCATGTCCTTCTACTTCCGCGGCAACGTCTTCCTGGACCGTTTCAACATGACGAAGATTTATAATTCCAATTGGGGAGACAAGGACAACGTCCCGCGCGACGATTTCGAGCGGGCCTTGGACGCCTACAACGAGGTCCGGCGGCGCGCCCCCAATTACGTCCAGATGCACCATCAAGTCGGCGCGTTGTATATGAAGTACGGTGAGTGGCTGATGCAGCAGGGTCGGGAGCCGGAGGCCCAGCGCGCGTGGGACATGGCCCTGGAACGGTTCTGGATGTACCGCAAAATCGACCCTGTCTTCCCGCCGAACTACTACCGGATGGGACACATCTACATGATGCGAAAGCACTACGATAAGGCCGCCGAGACCTTCAAGGCGCTCGTCGAAGCGCATGAATGCCGCGTTGACCCGAGGCTCTCGTCGCGCCCGTGGGCGCGCAATACCCTCCTGGCCTACCAACAGCACGTCCAGGAGGGCGGCGCGTGGGTCCACCGCCACCCGACGAGCGACGCCTATACGAATTTAGGCAATGCCTATTTCCTGCTGGGAAACCTTCCCGGTTCCGAGGAGGCCTATAAGAAGGCGTTGGTCCTGGATCCCAACAACGCCAACGCGAGGCGGAATCTGGAAGTCCTGTACGCGCGGGCGCGCGAATCCGGCCAGCTGCGGGCGATCCCGGGCTCCGGTCCCGCGGGACCGGGCGCGCCGCTACCTCCCGGCGCCCCGCAGACGGCGCCGCCGACTTTTGAGATAGTCCCTTCAAAGCATTGATGGGGCCGCTCGCCAGATTCCTCCTGGTCGTCGGCCATTTCGTCTGTCCCCTGCTTTTTTTCACGGACCTGACGCGCAATCCCTATTTCACTCAAATCGCCCTATTGAATGTGTGCCTGCTAGGCGCGGCGCTCTTTACTCTGCTGCCTCACCTCAAGGAAAATACGCTTCGGCTGCCCAGCACTCCCGTCGACATCCCGTGGGCCGCTTGGCTGGCGGTCTGCCTGTTCTCGTGGGCCTGGGCCTACGGCCGCCACATCCCCTTTTTCCGGCCTTCGATCGCGGCGGAGGGAACCCGGGCCTTCGTCTTTACCTTCGTAAACGCGCTGCTTCCCTTTTATCTGGCGGCCGCGGTCGTGCGCGAGGCTCCTTCCTCCCCTGATATCCCGGCCGGCCGTTGGGCCGCCGCGACGCTCGGCTGGGGGCTGCTTTGGCTCGCCTTCTCGGTGCTGAGGTCCCCTGGGGGAATGCCGCTCCTGATTGCCTCCCACGTTTGGGACCCATTCGGGGCATTGGCGTGGGCCGCCGGCCTGGCGATTTTCGGGCGGCTGGCTTGGGGCGCCACGGCGCATCATTTCTGGCACTTGGCGCTGGCGGTCGGCTTTCTGGGCTCCGCTTACGGAGTCTGCCAGTACTTCAACGCGGAGTTCCTTTGGCCCAAGGCGCTCAATCCCTACGGGGGGAGGTCCGTTTCGACCTTCGGCAACCCCAATTTCATGTCTTCCTACATGGTGATGCTCTTGCCGTTGGCGCTGGCTTACTACCTGCGGGCGAAGTCGAGCCTTGAACGCATCGTCTATTCGGCCGCCTTCTTGACGATGGAAGCCTGTCTTCTGGCGAGCCTGACGCGTTCCTCGTGGATCGGGGCCGCCGCCGCGATCGCGTTTTTGTTCCTTTTCCGACAGGTTCGCGGAAGTCTTCGCCTCAACCGGGAGTGGCATGGCCTGTTGATCGCCGCGTCGGTCGCGATGCTCCTGTTTTGGCCTCAAAGCTCGGTGGGCGGCTATGCGCCGAGCGTCTACGGCCGTATCCAGGAATTGGGAGCCGTTCTGGATGCCAAAAGCGCGTCTCACTACAGCCCTCTCTATCAACGCTTCTTGATCTGGAGCTGCGCCTGGCTGATGGGGGGCGAAAACCCGTTGTGGGGCAAGGGCTGGGGGCTCTTCGAGCTGTTCTATCCGTTCTACCAGGGTCCCATTTTGAGCGGTTTCGAATTTTTTCGAGGAGTGAGAACCCATGCCAACAACGCCCATAACGAGGTGTTGGAAGTATGGGCGCAGACCGGGATTTTGGGCGTCGGCGTTCTTCTGTGGATGTGGCGCGCTTTTTTCGCGAGTTTTCTCCGCTGGATCGTTCCCTGGCAAGAGGGCCCTCTCGGTCCCGCCGAACTCGCCCACCCCAGGTTCACCCGGCCTCGGGAGGCGAAGCCGGAGCCGGGCGCCGTAAGCGCCTTCGACCCGGTTTGGATCGCCGCTGCGGCGGCCGGCGTGGTCGGGATGCTCGTGGACAATCTGTTGAACGTCTCCCTGCATTTCGCGGTGCCCGCGTTCTTGTTCTGGTGGCAGGCGGGCTGCGTCATGGCGCGTCCGGTCCATTTGGAGGGGCGGTGGAGGGTGCTTCGTTTTCCCCGGCGCTGGGCGGCTCGTCTCGCCGGCCTTGCGGCCGTCGTCGGCTGCCTTTGGATCGGCTGGTGGTGGGTGAGGCTCTGGAACCGCGAGGTCCGCTACTTCCTCGGCTTCAAGCTGCTCAGGACCGGGCATCTGGCGCCGGCGCTCGACTTCCTGCACAGCGCCTACCGCTGGCACTCCCGGGAGGTGAACACCAACTACGAGATGGGAAACGCCTACGCGCGCAGCGGGCTTTTCGACAAGGCTTCGTGGGCCTACCAAGAGGCCTTGCGGGCCAATGCGGGCTACGACGAGATCTACTTCAACCTGGGGACGGTCATCCATCAAAAATTGGGCCGCCCCGAGGAGGCGCTGAAATATTACCGCGCGGCATTGGCGATCAACCCGCTCTCGGCCGAGGCCGCGACGAACCTGGCGGTCCTCTATTTGCAGAACGCGTCGAAATACGCCGCGGACGCGGAAGTCCTGCTGCGGCGCGCATCCCGGATATTCCCGAACCACGTGTTGTTCCGCAGCAACCTGGGTTACCTCTATAGCGTCACCGGCCGGCCGGGCCAGGCGATCGAAGCGTGGTCCGGCATCCTGCGCGACCATCCGGATGAGCGCGCCGTGGAGCAAAACCTGCGCGATCTTGCCTCCCGGTCGGGCCTCCCGGTCCCCCCGATCCTCGCGCAGCTCGGAGCCTTTCGCGAACTGGAGGGGCGCATCGCCCGCCGCGACTATTCCGAGGCGACCTTGGCGTCGGCGCGCAAATTGTCGGCGGCTTTTCCGGAGAGCGTGAAGGTCGGGTTCTATCGGGGAAATCTTGAGCTCATGCACGGGCATCCCGAAAAATCGCTGGAACTATTGGAGCCCATCGCGCGGCTCGATTCCGCCAATCCAGTCGTTCAAAGAAATTTAGGGGAGGCTTATCTGCAACTGGGCCGGACCGAGCAAGCCAAGCGCGCCTTCCGGGCCGCGTTAACGGCGGACCCTTCGGACGACTCCTTACGTCAGCGCATGGCTCAATTGGGCTTGGAGTAGTTCATGGTCAAACGCTATCCATACTGGATCGTATGCGCTTTCGTGATTGTTGTCTTTGTTCCTTTCTTGGGGAAGGCTTACCATATCGATGAGCCGTTCTTCCTCGCCTTGGCGCGGCAAATACTGGCCGACCCGCGGCACCCTCTTTCGTTCGACTTCAACTGGTACGGGCGCGACGAACCCATGCGCGCGCTCAATAATACGCCGCCGCTATTTCCCTATTTGCTCGCCGTGGCGCTGAAAATCACAGGGGGCTCGGAATGGGCGATGCGGCTGGCTTTCCTGCCCTTCGACCTGGCGCTGGCTTGCGGGCTCTACGCTTTGGCGAGGCGCTTTTTGGCGCGGCCGTTGCTTCCGGTGCTCATCGTTCTGGCCTGCCCGGCGTTCGTGGTCGGTTCAAACCTTCTTTATCCGGATAAGATGTCGACGGCGTTTGGCGTTATAGCGCTTGTTGGATTTTTAAAAGGTTCGCAGGAGAATCACCAAGGTTGGTTTTGGGGCTCGGCTCTCATTGCCGCCGCCGCCATGCTCTGCAAGTATGCCGCCGTCGTTTTTCCTTTGACCGTCATGGCGTACGC
>JACQPI010000010.1 GCA_016207585.1 Elusimicrobiota bacterium
GCGGGAGGAGACGGTCGAGCCGTCCCGGTACGTGGAGGTCACCAGGAAATCGGCCTTGCCCGCGCCGCTGGGAAACGACGCGACCGTCACTGGGTCGATGCTGGTGCATAGAGAATATCCGCCCGCGCACGTCTTGTCGATAATACTCGTTCCGCCTTGAGCCACGTTCAACGCGCTGGCCGGGTCTAAGGTAAAGGCGGTCAGGGTGGCCAACTCTCCAGTGATATCGATGACGTCCTGCCTCCAGGTGAATTTGCCCGGGTTGGAGAGGTTATAGTCTTCCAAGAGCCGGAACTGCGTCCGAGTTCCTCCCGGCACGCCGGGGCCGCTGAGCACCTGCTGGTAGTCGATGGAAGAAGGGTAGTAGCGCGTTCCGACCGCTGCTCCGAATCCGCTGAAATCCACCGCGGTCGGCTGGCCCAGGGTAATCGTCTCCTTGATCGAATCGATCGTATTCGTCGCGTAGAACTCGAAGGTCTTGAGCCAGTTCGAAGGAGAGGTCTTGGAGAGGAAGGTCTTCTGGATGATTCCCTGGATTTGGCTATAGTCGTCGGGGATGCGGCTGTTGAACACTTCTCGAACATGCCCCCAGTCGAAACGCTCCTGCCGGAAGCTCAAAAACAAAAACTTGAGCTCGTTGGCGGCCGGCCGCAGGACGTACTCCTCGATCCGGACCCGGTTGCCGAAGGCATCGATGGCGTCCTTGCCGAGCTGCGCCTCGTTGGCCTTGAGCTCCCGGTTGCGCAGCTCCTCGATCATGGTGCGGGTCTGGTCGCGCGCCGTCTCCATCAAAACGGCCGCGGGGCGGGCCGCCTCCTGGGCGCGCTCGTCCCGGAGAGAAACGAGCCGGGGCGACTCCATCCCCTCGGGACGGACGCTGAGGGTCTCCTCGGATGTGACGACCGCTTGGTTGCCCTTGGAGTCGGACACCTCGAGATGGCCCTCGGCGACGCTCATGTCGGTCTTGTCGGGCTGGGCCTGGATCTCGAACTCGGTGCCCCGGACGGAACAGACGGCGGTCGGCGTACGGATATTGACCCGGCTGCTGAACCAGCCCCGGAACGCGGCCTTGAGCCGGCCCATATTCAGGCGAAACGCGCTCTCCCGGCGGTCCGTGCTCTCGACGGCGAAAAGGGAGCTGGGCGAGAGCTCGACGCGGGAGCCGTCCGTGAACACGATCTGCGCGATCCCGTCCGTCTGGGTGCGCACCTCGTAGCCCGGGCTCAGCTCGGTCGGCCTCGAAACGCTTTCCCAGGCGCCGGAGGCGCGGCGGATCTCTACGCTCCCCTTGGGAATCAGCATGATTCCGGGGCCCGCGCCGAAGGCGCCGTAAGGAGAAAGCAGCCCGCACAGCGCCGCGATCAAGAGCAGCCGGGACCTCTTCATCATAGTCTCCACTGTATGCCAGCGAAATAGTTGTAGCTGTTGTAGCTGTAGACGTACGTCTGCTCATAGCGCGTATTCGAGTTCGAGGAAGAGTACATCCCGCGCACCTTGAAATCGAGACCCCGCCAAAGCGGATAGGCCGCGTCGAGCGAGACGCTATGGGTGTATTGGTTCAACTTGCCGTTGTTATAGCTTCCATCCTCGTTTTGGGTAAGCCGGCCGGTATAGCCGCGGTATGCGAAATCGTAGCCCAGCCGGACGTTGAGGCCCAGCGCCAGGAACGTGCCGCCCACCGACGGGGAAACATGGGTCTCCCAATAGTTGTAGTAGCCGCCGACGTACTTCAACCGGTTCGGATCGGTGTCGAAATTATTCTGGTTCGAATTGAGGTTCGAGAAGGCGAGCGCCGCTCCCCAAATCGGTCGAACGCGGCCCAGGGGCTGCCAATCGTTCAGCCGCTTCGAGTAGCCCAGCGTCAGCGTGTGGAAGGCGTCGGTCCGCCCCGAGTTCAGATATTGGCCCTGGGAATTGACCACCTTCGAGTCGGTGAACTGGACCAACGACAGGGAGTAAAGACCCCATAGGGTGGCGAAACCCGGAAGGTCGAACTCGCTGCGGTAAGTCAGCTGGTTCGTGAACGTGTCCAGGACGTTGGCTCCCGGGTCCGGAGAGCCGAGCGCCGAGCCGAACTGGCTGGCCAACGACTTGAAATGGGGATAGTGCGTATAGTAGAAGTCGTACGAGAATTGGTACGTCCATGGGACCGAGAGGCTCCAGCGCGTCTTGCGTTCCCAAGTGACGCCCGCCTCGTAGCGCCCGAAGTCGTAGAGTCCCTTTCCCCACTTCTCGTTGTTCGTCTCGCGAAAGAGCTGGCTGCGAACTCCGACTCGGGGCTTAAGGCTGTAGCCACCCTCGAAACGGCGAATCCATTTGAATCCGAGGGAGTTATCCCAGCTCTGCTGGAAGAGCGTCCCGCCTCCCGCCAACTCGTTGACCTGCTTGAAGCCCGTGTAGACGGAACGGCCCGTCACGTAAAAACCGGACTCCGGGGAGAAACTGCGGGCCGCCTGCGCCGACACGTCGCCGTAGCCCTCCAGGGAGCCCGCGCTTTTCTTAAAGAAATACTGCCCCAAGAACAGGTTGGCGTCGCCCAAGAAGTTCCAGCCCTGGGCGCTGCCCGCGGCGGGCAGGAACAAAATAAGTCCGCAAAAAAAGGTTTGGGAGAGATGAAATCGCGTCCGCATCACGGAAACATCATGCCAAATTTAGGCTAGAAGCTCCAGCCCAATGTGACCCGGTGCGTATCGCCCAGATTGCCGAAAGGCAGGAAGGCGTAATCCATCGAGAAGCGATCCATCTTGAGGCCCATACCGAAGCTCGTGCCCACCATGCTGCTGGAAAGCCGGTCCTGGGCGCGGCCCGCCTGGTAGCCCGCCCGGATCGCCAGAGCCTTGTGGGCCCAGAACTCCGCGCCGAAACCCAGGTAGGCCCGTTTGTCCATGGCCAGCCAATCGAAATCGGAGGCCACGGCCAGCCGCTGGTTGAAGAGTTTGTAGGCCGCTCCGCCTTTTACCAGGAGCGGCAGAGGGTCCGGGCCGATCTTCGTGCCGAGGTTCTGGATCGTGAAGCCGGCCGTCAGGTTCTCGATGCCGGTCTTATACAAAGCTCCCAGGTCGATCGCCACGGCGTTGCCGCTGAATGTGTCCAGCGTCTCGCGGATATATTTGAGGTTGCCGCCCAACGACAGACCGTCCAAAAGCCCAGCGCGGCCGTAGGAAGCCATCAGCGCGAAGTTCTGGTTGCTGAACGTCGAATCGGCCGATTCGGTGTCCGCCGCCCGTTTCTCGATATCGGTGATGGTCAGGTAATTGAGCCCGACCCCCAGAGTGCCCATATTGTCCCGAAGGGGAGTCGCGAAAGCGAGGAAGCCCTGATTTTCATCCTTGAAGAGCGCGTTATAGCTGGCGGTGACGTCTCGCTTTTGAACCTCCGCCAGGGCTCCCGGGTTCCAGTAGATCGCGTTGGCGTCGTCGGCCAATGCGCTGAAGGCGCCGCCCATCGCCAGGGGCCTGGCGCCCACCCCGACCTTCAAGAAGGTCGCTCCCGTCGTGCCGACGCCGGCCGCGAAAAGCGGCGCGCTCCACAGGACGGCGACTCCAGCCAAGGCGAACCATCTAAATCCTCTGCTCATACATTGCCTCCGATTCAATCTTTTCCCTTATTTCACGACCGCCATCTTGAACGTCGCGTCCTTGGCCTTGATGCCCGGGATGGAGAAAATGCCGTAGTAGACGCCGTTGGCGACGTCTACCCCGCTCTTGTTCTTGCCGTCCCATTGAGTGTAGATGTAGGAGCCGCCCGTCAAGGGGCCCAGGTCGATCTCGCGGACCAACTCGCCGGCCAGCGTATAGACGCGGACGTACCCAGTACCGCTGACGCCGGAGGGAAGCTCGATCTTGATGACGGTGCCGCTCGTCGTGATACTCGGCGTGCCGCCCCCGTTGGCCAAGGTCAGCGTCTTGGAGCTCAGGTTGAACGGATTGGGGAAGTTGAATATCTTGATGATCGTCCCCGAGAAGGAGCCCCCTACGAGCGACGGCTTGACCAGGGCGAAGGAGCCCGAGTCGTCGAGCCGGAGCGGTATACCCGAGGTACGCAGCCCGCTCGTGCGGTAGCTGTCGTTGGGCCGGTACGACTTTCCATCCGACAGGGCTCGGAGCGGATGCCCCTTCGGCAGCCCCAGCACGCTCGCCAGAGACTTGATCTTGGCCGAGACGGTCCCCTTGACCGGGTCGATCGTCTGCACGCCCGGGATGATCTCCCACCGGCTGTTGGACGTGTTGAAGTGGTACATCGCCAGGTCGGTCAAGTCGGCGTTCGCCTTGTCGTAGGCCAACGAGATGGTGATGCCGCGATCCGTATAGTTGACGCTCGACAGCGTCAGCTCGTAGATGCCGCTCACGTAGGCCGAGCTGCCCGCGCGGGGTCTAAAGCCCGACGGCGCCGGCAAGGTCGAGACGCTGGCGTCCGTCTCGGTGAACTGGATCGCCGGGATCGCCGCGGTCGATATGGGAATCACCGCGCCGACCGGGAAGGTCACGCCCGACTGGTTCTCTCCGGTCGAATCGAGCGAGGCCTGGTTTCCGGAACGCCCGTCGGAGCCGGTCGAATCGTCTCCCAGAAGGAGCTCGTCGATGCCTTGGACCGAGTTGCCGGGCACGCCCGTCCC
>JACQPI010000168.1 GCA_016207585.1 Elusimicrobiota bacterium
CACACCAACACCGCGCTGGATGCCGTGGTGCGCCTCATTGATTTGGGAATCGAGCCCTTCATGCTGTCTTCCAGCCTGGTCCTGAGCGCCGCGCAGCGGCTGGTGCGCGTCCTGTGTCCCTCCTGCAAGCAGCCGGCCAAACCCGATCCGCAACTGCTCGAAATCTGCCTGAGAGAGGCGATGCTGCCGGAGAAGCTCAATCCGACCTCCGTCGTGTTCCATGAGGCGCGCGGCTGCCCCAAATGCGCCAATACGGGCTACATCGGGCGAAAGGCTATTTACGAGGTCTACCTCATCAACGCGCAGATGCGCGATATCATCTACAAACATGGGGGGGACTTGACCCTTTTGAAGGAAGTCGCCGCCAAATCGGGCATGTGGAATTTGCGCTCGAGCGGATGGCGCAAGGTCTTGGCGGGAGCGACCACCCCGGAAGAAGTAACGTCCGTCACGATGTCGGAATAAGGCCCAGCTCATGAGCAAGTTCACCTACACCGTTCAAGACAGCCGGGGCGAGACGACCTCCGGGATCGTGGAGGCGGCGGACGAAAACGAAGCGGTCAACGCCCTTCAAACGAAGGGCTTTTTCATCCTTTCCCTCCAGGCCGACAAGGGGGGGGCCGACGCCTGGGCGCAGATCACCATCGGGCATAGCGCGCGGGTCAGCCTGCGCGACCTGGCGTTCTTCGGAGAGCAGCTTTCGACCCTTCTTAACGGCGGGGTTCCCCTGGTCCGCGCCCTGACCCTTCTGGGCGAGCATTCCGAGAGCAAGGCTTTGAAGCTGGCGGTTTCCGCGGTGACGAAGGACGTCGCGAGCGGCTCGGCCCTTTATAAGGCCCTGGAGAAGCATCCCCAGGTGTTCGATTCCCTGTGGGTCTCGCTGGTGCAGGCCGGCGAGATGGGGGGGCAGCTTCCCAAGGCGCTCAAGCAGGTCGCCGCGTACATCCAGGCCCAGGAGGAGCTCAAAGGGCGCGTCATTACGGCGCTCCTATATCCGGTCGTCCTGGGCGTGATTTCGATCGGGGTCTTGATATTTTTCATCTTGAAAATCGTGCCGACCTTTGCGGAGATATTCCGGGACTTCAACCTCAAGCTGCCTCCGTTGACCGCTTTCGTCATTTTCGTCTCCACGACGCTCGCCAAGAACTTCGTTTGGATCATGGTGACGCTCATCGGCATGTTTTTCGCGCTGCGTGGATACCTGGCCACGGAGGCCGGACAGCTTTCAAAGGCGAAATTTCTAGGCAATTTGCCGTTCTTCGGCCAGTTTCTCAAGAACATCCTGATCGAACGCCTCCTGACGACTCTTTCCACCTTGATCGAAAGCGGCGTAAGCATCCTCAACGCGCTGACGGTCCTGGAAGGGGTCTTCACATCCAATCTCATATTCCTTCGGGCGATCCAGGCGGTCAAGGCGGACGTCGCGACCGGGAAGTCGATCTCGGCGGCTTTCAAGAAGACGGAGGTCTTCCCTCCCTTGGTGACCGAGATGATGTGGATGGGAGAGGAGTCAGGAAAACTCCCGGATATTTTGGGGACCCTATCGACGTTCTACCGCGAACAGATCGACCAGTTCATCCGCCGATTTACCGCGATCATCGATCCCATCATGGTCGTCTTCATCGGCGGGCTCGTCGCGGTGATCGTCCTGTCGATATTTTTGCCGATCTTCAAGCTCTCCCAGATCGGCGGCCAGGGTTAGGGATTGCCGGAGGTTTGTAAGGGCCATCGCATGGCGGAGGGAGGCTTCCCGATATCGCCGAAGTTTCAGCGGATCGCGGCTGTGCGCAAGGATCAGAGAAAGGCTCACGTAGAGAGCCCACCCTCCCAAAGACAGGCGCCATCGGCTCGACAGGACGTTTCTGGGCAGAACCGGCAGGCCCCGGAACGCCGTGACGATCATGAAAATCAGGGAGAATGCCACGAGCAAATCCCAGCCCGCCGCTTCGGCTCCCATCCGGCCGAGTGGATCGCAGGCGGTATAACCGCGGCGCATGAGCGGCAGGATAAACTCCCGGATGGGATTGCGTATCTCGGGCGGCACGTGGGGAACGCCGATCTGCGCGCAGCCTACCTGAAATACGGATAGGGCCAGCAGCGTTGCGAACCACCTGCTTTCATCGACGGCAAACGCCATGGGAACGGCGAGGAAAGGGAGGGTCAGGACCAGATAGCGCGGGCCGAAAGTCCACCCGCCGTGCCACCCCCAGTAACCGGACCAGACGATCCAGGTCCCCGTCACGAGTAGGGCGACGAGTGCCAGTTCCTTTCGATGCTCCCCGCGCCGCCACCACCGGAACAGGCCCGCGATCGAATAGAGGAACACGGGCGTGATGAAAAAAACTCCCCGGGAGGGCGAGGCCAGAAGCGATATCAGCGCTCTGGGGTTCGGCCAGGACACCCCCATGATTCCCGCGGCCGTGTGTTCGCGGAAAACAGGAAGGGTCAGGTTGGAATAGGATAAGGACCAAATACTTCCGAAGCATATGTGATTGTAGGCTGCGAGGGCGCCCGCGCAGATCGCGCCTCCTAAGAGGAAGCAGCCCTTAACCGAGGGGCGCGTCTCCAGCACAAGAGCGTATAGAGTCAGAGCCATGGACGCCGGGACGGCCGTATACTCCGTCAATACCGCCAAGCCGCAGGAGAGGCCCGCCGCAAGAGCCCAGACGGCATCCCGCGGGCCTTGCGGCCGTCTTGCGTGGGATCGGGATTTTTGAAACAGGATCGCAAAAGAGAAAAACAGGAGGCATGCCGTCAACTGATGTCCGCTGAAAAGCGTCGCATGGTTCAACGCGATGCTGCCGAAAGCATATGAAAAAACGGTCCAGAGAGCCGCTCGCGGATGGGCTCCCAATCCCATCAGAAAATGCAGCAATACGATTCCGAGCGCGGCGAACGGTACGGTGATCGTGAAGACCCGGACGAGGTACTTGGCCGCCGGATCGTCCAGGATGGACAGAGGTCGGGCTCCCCCAACGGGGCGCAGGATCGTCTTGCGGAGGATCCAGAAGCCGGGAGCGGCCATCAGGGCCGTGCCGATGCCCTTGTTCGAGTAGTAGTGACCGTTGACGTAGGAACTGTCGATAGTACGCTGATGTTCGGCGTTGATGGAGAACGTCCCGGAATCGACCAGGGCGCTCAGCGTCAGGTAGCGGCTGTTCGTGTTGTCGTATCCTGTGAGCTGGTCGAAGGCCGCGGCGCCAAGAAATAACGCCGAAAAGATGGGTATGTTTCGGAAAGTCATCGGCTCCAAGGAGGGGCTTGTTCCCGGCGCAGGGCTGACTCCAGCGCGAATTCCTCTTCGGCTTTTTGGGCGTTTCCCAGCGCCCTATGGCAGGCTCCCAGAAGCTGGTGCAGTTCCAAGACTTGCGGGTCTCGGGCGATGGCTTCCTGAAGAGGGGGGATAGCCTCCTGATATCGTCTTTGCTTGATCTGAATTGAAGCCAGTTGCTTGAGTCCAATCGTCCTGAGGATGCCGGACGCCAGTGTCAGGACGGTCTGGTTATGGGCTGCGGCTTGCTGGAACATCCTCCAGCTGGTGTAATATTCAGTCAGATAAATGCGGGTGCATGGATCCTGAGGGGCTTGAGCGTAGGCTTCTTGAATGAGTA
>JACQPI010000166.1 GCA_016207585.1 Elusimicrobiota bacterium
CAATGTGGACATGGCGGTTTCCTTGATCACGCCGGTGGCGATGGAGCAGGGGCTGCGCTTCGCGATCCGGGAAGGCGGGCACACGGTCGGGGCCGGCGTCGTCGCGGAAATCCAGGGGTAAATGAACATGGCCGACGCGACGATCTCTCCCCAGCAGCGCATCCGGATTCGACTGCGCGCCTATGACCATCGCATCCTCGACCAGTCGGTCGGGCGGATCGTGGACACGGCGCGGATCAGCGGGGCGGTGGTGGTGGGGCCGGTGCTGCTCCCGACGCATATTCGCAAATATACCGTGCTGAGATCCCCGCACGTCGATAAGAAGTCGCGCGAACAGTTCGAGTTGAGGATCCATAAGCGGCTTATCGAGCTTAAGAGCCCGACCGCCAAGACGGTCGACGAGTTGATGAAGCTCGACCTGCCGGCCGGCGTAGAGGTCGAGATCAAACTGTAAATTAGGTGGGAACGATGGCGGAAGACAAGAAGGATCAGACGGTTCCAGGGGCGGGCGCGATGGCGGCGCCTGAGACCCAGTCCGCTCCCGCGGCGGCCCAAGCGCCGCAGGTGCGTAAGGCGCCGGAGGCCCTGCGCGTGATCTTGGGCATTAAAAGGGGAATGACGCAGATATTCACCGAGGACGGCCGCCTGTGCGGCGTCACCGAGGTGGAGGCCGGTCCCTGCGCGGTTTTGCGGGTGAGGACTCCGGAAAAGGACGGCTACCGGGCGGTGCAGCTCGGCTTCGGCGCCGTCTCGGAGGATAGGCTTTCGAAACCTCTGGCGGGACAATTCAAGGCGGTCGGCCTTCCGACGATGCGCTATCTTAAGGAGATCCGCGTCGCGGACGTGAAGGGTTTTGAGTCGGGCCAGGTAGTGGAGCTTGACGGACGCTTCGCCTCCGGGGATTATGTCGACGTGCAGGGAATCTCCAAAGGCAAGGGGTTCGCCGGAGTAATGAAGAGGCATGGATTCCATGGCCTCCCGGCCTCCCACGGCGCGTCGGACAAGGAACGTTCGCCCGGCTCGCTGGCGGCCCGGCGGTCCCTGGGGCGCGTGCTGCCGGGCCAGCGGATGGCCGGCCACATGGGCAACGTCACGGTGACGGTCCAAAAGTTGGAAGTGATCCAAGTCGACTCGCCGCGCCACCGGATATATCTCTTCGGCTCCGTTCCGGGGCCCGTGGGTTGCCCGGTGGTCGTCGCTCAGACGGTCAAGGGCCGCAAGCGCCGCATCGCGGTGAAGCGGGAGGCCGTGTTGCGCGACAAGATGGGCAACATCATCACCGGCAAGGGCGCTAAAGCGCGCGCGCTGGCCGAAGTCAAGGCGAAGGCGGCGACGAAACCCGCCGCGAAAAAATAGGACGGTTTATGGAAATACAGGTGTTCAATCTTCAGGGCGAGGCCGTCGGGAAGGCGGAGCTCCCGGCCGAGGTATTCGGGATAAAGCCCTCGGCGCATTTTCTGCACGAGATCGTGACGCAGTATCTGAACAACCGGCGACGGTGGTCCGCTCACACCAAGACGCGCTCGGAGGTTTCGGGCGGCGGGCACAAACCGTGGCGGCAGAAGCACACTGGCCGCGCGCGCGCCGGCTCGATCCGTTCCCCTCTATGGAGGAAAGGCGGCATCGTATTCGGCCCCAGGACCGTCGAGCTGCGCTTCAAGCGCACCGAGGTTCCCCGTAAGAAATCGCGAATCGCGCTCGCCCAGGCGCTGAGCGTCCAGGCGGCCGCCGGAAAGTTAAAGGTCGTCTCGGCCCTGTCGTTCGACGGAGCCAAGACCGGGCAGGTCGTGACGGCCCTGCGCACGCTTGAGGCCGGGCGCCGGGTGCTGGTCGTCGTGGACCAGCTCGACCGCAATTTAGTAGTCGCAGCGCGCAACATCCCGGACGTGCGCATCCTGCTTGCCTCCCACCTCAACGCCTACGAGGTGCTGCGCTGCGCTACGCTGATCGTCACGCAGGCGGCGCTCGAGAAAATACGGTCCAGGTGGAACTGAAAATGGCCGAATTCAATCCCTACCGCACCATCGTCCGTCCGATCCTGACGGAGCGAAGCACGGTCCAGAAAGAGAAATTCAACCAATATGTCTTCGAAGTGGCGATCGACGCGACGAAAGGCGACGTCCGGCGAGCCTTGCAGGAAATCTTCAAGGTCAAGGTGGAGCGCGTACGCACTCTGAACGTGCGCGGGAAGTTCCGCCGTTTCGGGCGTTATGCCGGCGTGCGTCCCAATTGGAAAAAAGCTGTTGTGACGATCAAGGCCGGACAAAAAATCGATCTCGTGGAGCAAGCGTAATATGCCCGTCAAGAGCTATCGGCCGTATACCCCTTCCCGCCGCCACATGACGACGGCGGATTTCTCGGATTTGACCCGCACGGCTCCGGAGAAGGCCCTGACCCAGGGGCTGCGCAAGACCGGCGGCCGCAACAACACGGGCACGGTTATGGTCCGCCACATTGGGGGCGGCCACCGCCGCCGCTACCGGTTCATCGATTTCAAGCGCGACAAGTTCGGCGTCCCCGGAAAGATCGTTTCCGTGGAATACGACCCGAACCGATCGGCCCGCATTTGCCTGGTGCACTATGCCGACGGGGAAAAACGCTATATGCTCCACGTCGTCGGGCTGAAGGTGGGAGATGCCGTCGCCTCCGGTCCCGAAGCCGAAATCCGGCCCGGCAACGCCCTCCCGCTCTCGAATATCCCGGAGGGTTCCTTCATCCATAACCTCGAGCTGACCCCGGGCCGCGGAGGACAGATGGTGCGTTCCGCCGGCGCTCAAGCGCAGCTGATGGCCAAGGACGGCCCCTACGCCCAGGTGAAATTGCCGTCCGGCGAAATTCGCAAGGTCCCCCGCGAGTGCTTGGCGACCCTCGGGCAGATTTCGAACATCGAACATGAGACGATTCGGTACGGGAAGGCGGGCCGGACGCGGCATCGCGGGGAGCGTCCGACCGTGCGCGGCGGCGCCATGAACGCCGTGGACCACCCGCTCGGCGGCGGTCGTGGAAAGTCTAAGGGGCACAATCACCCGCGTTCACCGTGGAACCAACTCGCGAAGGGCTATAAGACCCGCAATAAGCGCAAGATTTGGGGCTGGATGATCGTCGAGGACCGGCGTCGGGCGAAGCAGGGGGCCGGTTCCTCGTAACCCTAGGAGAGGGAACACAGGACTTTATGAGCCGATCGACAAAGAAGGGGCCGTACGTGGATCAAAACCTCCTGGAGAAGGTGCGGAAGATGGGCGCCTCCGGTGAGAAAAAGCCGATCCGGACCTGGTCGCGCGCCTGCACGATCGTTCCGGATTTCGTCGGGCACACCTTCGCGGTCCACAACGGCCGGAAATTCCTTCCGTTGTACGTGACCGAGCAGATGGTGGGGCATAAGATCGGGGAGTTCGCGTTCAGCCGATTCTTCAAGGGCCACGGCGAGGCGCATACCAAGGAAGCCACAGAGCTCACTTAAGAGGCGAACATGGAAGCGATTGCACACGCGCGGTTTCAGCGGTACGGGTCCCGGAAGGTGGCCCAGGTTCTCGATCAGGTGCGGGGGAGGTCGGTTTGGAAGGCGGCCCAGCTTCTCCCGCGCGTGCCGCGCGCCGCGTCCTTGCTCGTCTCGAAGACGCTGCGTTGCGCGACGGCGAACCTGGATGTCCGGGCGGGCCGCAAGCTCGACCCGCACCGCGTTTTCGTGAGCCAGGCGTGGGTCGGCAAGGGCCCCATGCGGCAGATGCGGCGCGTGATGCCCGGACCGCAGGGACGCGCCCTGACCTTCAAACGGAAGGTGTGCCATTTGACGCTGGTCGTCACGTCGGAGAAATAATCCATGGGACAAAAAATACACCCTCGCGCGACGCGTCTGGGATTCGTTCAGGACTGGGAATCGCGCTGGCTGTCGCTCAAGGACATGCCCGCCCTGATCGGAGAGGACTTCAAGATTCGGCGCCTGGTCAAGGAGCGGTTTCGCCTCGCCGCCGTAAGCTGGGTCGGCATCGAACGCACCGGCTCCTACTTGCGCGTGAACATCCATACCGCCCGGCCGGGGGTCGTCATCGGCAAGAAGGGGGTCGACATCGAGTCGGTTCGCGCCGCGATCGAGAATATCACCGCCAGCAAGACATTCCTGAACGTCATCGAGATCAAGGACCCCGAGCTCGACGCTCGGCTGGTCGCCGAGGCCGTCGCCCTGCAAATCGAGAAGCGCGTGGCGTACCGGCGCGCGATCCGGCGCGCCATGGAGCGGACGATGCAGTCGGGCGCCCTGGGGGTCAAGGTGATGGCGGCAGGCCGCTTGGGCGGCTCGGAAATCGCGCGCCGCGAATGGCAGCGCGAGGGCCGGGTCCCGCTGCATACCTTCTCCGCGGATATCGATTACGGTTTCTCGGAAGCCTACACCACGATGGGCCTCATCGGCGTCAAGGTATGGATTTTCCGCAAGCAGCTCTACGTCAAGAGCCCCAGGGAGCTCTTGTTGGCGGCCCGCAAGGAAAAACAATCCCAGGAAGCTTCCGCCGCGCTCGTCGAAGTTCCTAAGCCCGCGTCCGCCCCAGCGGTCTCTAGCCCGCTGGGACAGGGCGAGGGGAGAACCGCCGCGCCCGCCGAAGGCTCGATGCCGGACCTTCCGGATCATGCCATGTCGCAGCTGCGGGGGGAGGAATTTAACTTCGAGAAGGAGCCGGATACGGACGCCGAGGAGACGAAGGAGCCCTGATTTATGTTGATGCCCAAGAGGGTCAAGTACCGCAAGCCGCATTCCCATCCGCGCATCAAAGGGGTCGCCAAGCGCGGCACCCAGATCGCGTTCGGGGAATACGGCCTTAAGGCGCTCGAGCCGAAATGGATCACGGCGCGTCAAATCGAAGCGAGCCGCGTGGCCCTGACGCGCTTCGTCAAGAAAGGCGGCAAGCTTTGGATCCGGATCTTTCCGGACAAAGCGGTGACCAAGCATCCGGCCGAGACGCGCATGGGGAAGGGAAAGGGGGCGCCGGACCATTGGGTCGCGGTCGTCAAGCCCGGCCGGATCCTTTTCGAGCTGGAAGGCCTGGATCCGAACACCACTCGGAAAGCCATGGGCCTGGCGGCGGACAAACTTCCCATCCGAACCCGGCTCGTCACCCGGGAGGAAATTTAGCGCGCTAGATATCGCATGAAGACCAAAGACAAAGACGTCAAACGGGGCCTTACGGTCCCCGAACTGCGCACCGAATTGCACGCGACCCGAGAGAAGCTCTTCCGGCTCCGTTTCAGGCACCGGGTGACTCCGTTGACCAACCCGATGGAACTGCGCGACCTGCGGCGGCATGCGGCGCGTCTGGAGACTTGGATCCGAGAAAGATCCGAGAACAAGGAGTGACCATGGCGACGATCGAAAAAACTCGCGACGTCGACGTTTTGGCCAGGCCCCGACGGCGGATGATCCGGGGCGTGGTGGTGTCGGACAAGATGGATAAGACCCGCGTCGTCAACGTGGAACGGCGGGTTCGTCACGCTTTTTACGAGAAGGTTATGACGCGCCGGAGCCGCTTCTACGTGCACGACGAGGGGAATGAATCTCATGCCGGGGACCTCGTGGAGATCGCGAGCACGCGACCGCTCTCCCGGCTCAAGCGGTGGAGGCTGGTCCGGATTCTTCAGAAGGCGGGACGGGCGGCATGATCCAGCTTCGAACGATTCTCAACGTGGCCGATAACTCCGGAGCCCGCAAGCTCCAGTGTTTCAAGGTGATGGGAGGGAGCTCCCGCACCTACGCGTATTTGGGCGACATCATCGTATGTTCGGTCCGGGACGCCCTGCCGACCGCGGCGATCCGCAAGGGCGACGTAGTGAAAGCGGTCGTGGTCCGCATGCGTCATCCGCATCGTCGCCAGGACGGGTCCTACGTGCGATTCGACGACAACGCGGCGTGCGTCGTGGATGCCAACCTGGAGCCCAGGGGCACCCGCGTTTTCGGGCCGGTGGCCCGCGAGTTGAGGGATCGCAATTTCTTAAAAATATTGTCTTTGGCTCCCGAGGTGGTATGAGGCTCGGCATTCGAAAGAAAGACACGGTGGTCGTCCTGACGGGTCGGGATCGCGGCAAGCGCGGGGAGGTCCTGCGCATCATCGCGGGGCGCGACGGGACCGCGGCGCGGGTCGTCGTCTCCAAAGTGAATATCGTGACCTCCCATGAGAAGCCCCGGCAGACCCAGCCAGGCGGAATCCAGAAGAAGGAGGGGTCCATCGCTGTTTCCAACGTCATGTTGCTGTGCCCCAAGTGCGATAAGGCGATTCGCCCTAAACGGGACAGGCTCCAGTCTGGGGAGCGGGTCCGCCTATGCCGCAAATGCAGCGAGGTCATCCTGTAAACCATGACCGAGCATCTCGCGCAGGAAATGGTTGACACCTTAAGGTCGTCCGGAAAGAAACCATGACCGAGCTTAGGCGAGGAAATGGTTGACGCCTTAAGGTTGTTCAGAAAGAAACCATGAGCGATAAAGAGAAGCCGCAGCCGGCGCCCCGCCTGAGAACTCATTATCAGGAAAAGGTGGTGCCGGCCTTGATGAGCCGCTTGGAGGTGGAGAATCCCTTCCAAATTCCGCGCTTGGTCAAAATCGTCATTAATATGAGCGCCAACGAGGCGAAGGAGAACATCCAAGCCCTGGATTCCGCTAAGGAGGAGCTGGCGCAGATCGCCGGACAGGCGCCCCAATTGCGCCGCGCCAAGAAATCCATTTCCAACTTCAAATTGCGGGAAGGGATGCCGATCGCTTTGCGGGTCACCTTGCGTGGAGTGCGAATGTACGAATTTCTGGATCGCTTGATCTCCACGGCGATTCCGCGCATCCGGGATTTTCGCGGCCTGGAGCCTTCTGGATTCGACGGTCTCGGCAATTACAACCTCGGCCTCAAGGAGCAGCTTATCTTTCCCGAGGTCAACGTCGAAAAATCGCCCAAGACCCGGGGAATGAACATCACCTTCGTCACTTCCTGCAAGGACCTTAATCTGGCGGACCCCGACGGCGCCGCCCGCGAGTTGCTGGGACTGATGGGAATGCCCTTCAAGAAACGGGCGCCGGTTGCGGCCCCGGCGGCCGCCAGGACATAGGGGATCTAAGGAGAGACGTATGGCTACCATCGCTTGGGTCGCAAAAATGAAGAAGCCGTTGAAATTCGCCACGCGCTACCGGAACCGGTGCCAGATTTGCGGCAGGTCGCGCGGGTTCTACCGCGACTTCGGGCTGTGCCGCATTTGTCTGAGGAAAATGGCTCACGAGGGACAGATTCCGGGATTACGGAAATCTTCATGGTAGGAGAGGAGCGTTATTGATGGACCCACTTGCGGATCTTCTGACTCAAATACGTAATGCGAACGCGAAGCTGAAAGATCGCGTCGATGTTCCGTTTTCCAAGTTGAAGATGGAGGTCGTGCGGGTCCTCAAGGAGGAGGGCTTTATCGCCAACTACAAGTCTCTCCATCAAGAGAATCAGCGCGGCAGCATCCGCGTTTTTCTCAAATATTCCCCCACCAAGGAGCTGGTCATTCACGGGGTGAAACGCGTCTCCAAGCCTGGCCTGAGAATCTACCGGTCTTGCGACGACATCCCGCGGGTGCGCGAGGGAATCGGGATCACGATCCTGTCCACGCCCGAGGGCGTTTTGACGGATCGGCAAGCCCGCGGCAAACGGGTCGGCGGCGAAGTGCTGTGCCAGGTGTGGTGAACCATGTCTAAGATCGGCAGGCTGCCTATCGACGTTCCCTCGGGGGTGCAGATCCAAATCGAGGGAGGAACCGTCAAGGCGAAGGGCCCCAAGGGGGATCTGCGCGAAGGGGTGCCCGCGGGAGTGCAGGTGAAGCTGCAGGACGGCAAGATTCGCGTGGAGTCGGCGCAGGCGCGCGAGTCCCGGAAGATGCGCGCCCTGTTTGGAACGACGCGCGCGAGAATCGCGAACATGGTTCGGGGCGTGCACGTGGGATTTACGCAAGTTTTGGAAGTTGTCGGGCTGGGCTACAAGGCGCAGGCGGCCGGCAATAAACTGACCCTGAGCCTGGGACGGTCGCACCCGGTAGAATTTCAGGTCCCGCCGGGGCTGCAGGTAGCGATCGATCCTAAATCGACGCAGATCACCCTGACGGGGGCCGATATCGAGCTTATCGGAGCCGCCGCGGCGAGCTTGCGTGCTTTGCGGCCTCCGGAACCTTATAAGGGGACCGGCATCCGCTATCAAGGGGAGCATATCCATCGAAAGGCGGGCAAGACCGCGGCGGGAGTGGGGGCCGGCGCCGGTGCCGGCGCCAAGAAGTGAGCATGAAAGACAAGAAAGTGCGTCGGCAGTATCGAAAATTGCGAGTCCGTAAAAAGCTGCGGGATCAAAGGTCCGGCCGTCCTCGGCTCAGCGTCCACCGCAGCCTCCATTATATCTACGCGCAGGTGATCGATGACGCGCACGGACGAACGTTGGCGTTCGCCTCGAGCCTGTCGAAAGAGCTGCGGGACCAATTGCCTTCCGGCAAGAATCTCGCGGCGGCCAAGGCGGTGGGAGAATTGATCGCTCGCAAGGCGCTGGCGGCGGGAGTGCGCCAGGTCGCCTTCGACCGGGGCGGCAATCTGTATCGCGGACGGCTCAAGTCGCTCGCCGACGCGGCCCGCGCTGCGGGCCTTGAGTTTTAGGAGGGAGCTTTCATGGTGAATGCGACGGCAAATCCTACGGGTCAATTCCGATCTCCATCGGGCTCGCGGTCGCCGAGGCGCTCCGGTCCCGACCTGCCGAGCGGTTCCCGAGAGACGGTCGTCGCGATCAACCGTGTCGCGAAGGTCGTCAAGGGAGGCAAGAGATTTTCCTTCAGCGCGCTGGTCGTGACCGGGAACGGCGAGGGTTCGGTCGGCTGCGGCCTCGGGAAGGCTCGCGAGGTGCAGTCCGCGATTCAAAAGGCCTCCGCGAACGCCCGCAAGAACATGATACAGTTCGTGGTTGTGGACGGGACGATCCCGCATGAGGTGACGGGCCATTTTGGAGCCGGACGGATATGGATGAAGCCGGCCGCTCCCGGGACGGGGGTCATCGCGGGCGGCGGCATCCGCGCGGTCCTCGAGGCGGGCGGCATCCGCAACATCCTCACAAAAAGCCTGGGCAGCTCGAACCCGTTCAACGTCGTATACGCGACGCTCGAGGCGCTTCAGGCATTGCGCAGCCGGGAGCAGATCGCCAAGCTGCGGGGGAGGAGCGTTTGATGAGCACGGTCCATCTGCACGAATTGACCCCGGCCCCAGGCGCCCGCCGGCCCCGGAAAAGATTGGGTTGCGGCAGCGGCTCGGGTCACGGGCAGACGTCCACCCGGGGTCAGAAAGGCCAGAGGGGACGAGCCGGGGACGGCAAGCTCGTCGGTTTTGAGGGCGGACAGACTCCCCTGGTCCGCCGCATCCCCAAGCGCGGATTTTCGAACGACGCGTTTCGTGTCGCGTTCCAGGTGGTGCATCTCGGCGATTTGGCGCGCATGTTCCAGAATCAAAGAGAAATCCGCCTCGAGGCGTTGAGGCTTCACGGTCTGGCGCGCGGCAACGCGCCGGTCAAGGTGCTCGGGGACGGCGAACTGCGGCACGCGATTCAAGTGCAGGCGCACGCATTTTCCAAAAGCGCTCTGGAAAAAATAAAAAAGGCGGGCGGCTCGGCGGAGGTCGTGAAGCGGTAGCATGGTACGTTCCGTTTCGGATATTTTCGCCATTCCCGACCTGCGCAAGCGCGTCTTGTACACGCTTGGCGCGGTCGCGGTTTACCGCCTGGGGGCCGCGATCCCCATCCCGGGGATCAACGGCGAAGCGCTGCGTAATCTTTTCCAGGCGCACTCCAACTCGCTATTGGGGTTCCTGGATATTTTTTCCGGGGGCGCGTTGGGGCGTTTTTCCATCTTTTCGATGGGGGTGATGCCGTACATCAACGCCTCCATCATCATGAGCCTTCTGCAGGGCGCCCATGTGTTTCCTTACTTGGATCGCCTTCATAAGGAAGGCGAATTGGGACGTCGTAAACTCAACCAGCTCACGCGCTATCTCACGCTCTTCCTGGCGGCCTTCCAATCTTTTGGGTTGACCCTGGCGATCACGAAAATGTCTCCGCCGGGAGGAGCGCCCGTCGTTTCCAGCCCCACGCCGTGGTTCTACGTCGTTACCGTGCTGACTTTGACGGCCGGGACGATATTCGTGATGTGGCTGGGAGAGCAGGTCACGGAACAGGGCATCGGCAACGGAGTCTCGATCATCATCTTTACGGGGATCGTGGACCGGTTGCCGGGCGCCGTGATGGGGATGGTCAAGCTGGTCCAGGCCGAGGAGTTGGGGCTCATCCAGGCGCTTCTGATCGGGGCGCTCATCCTGGTCGTAACCGGCCTTGTCGTCGAGGTCGAGACGGCGCAGCGTAAGATCCCGGTTCAGTACGCCAAACGGGTGGTCGGGCGCAAGATGTACGGCGGCATGACGAGCTATCTTCCCCTTAAGGTCGACCAGTCCGGCGTTATCGCCGTGATTTTCGCCGCCAGCGTCCTGGCGGTTCCGCTCACGGTCGTCCAGTTCATGCCGAGCACGGACGCGGTGCGTCGCATCACGGAATTCTGGAGTCAAGGCGGGTGGGTCTACGAGACGCTGTACGCGGGCCTCATCATCTTCTTTTGTTATTTTTACAACTCGGTCAGCATCAACCCGGTCGATCTCGCGGAGAACATGAAAAAATCCGGGGGGTTCATCCCCGGCATCCGGCCCGGAGAACCGACGTCGAAGCACATCGAATGGGTCCTGGAGCGCATCACCTTGGGAGGCGCGCTGTTCGTCGCGTCGGTTTCCGTCCTTCCGGACACCCTGCGCTCGATCGTCAACGCCCCCTTCTTTTTCGGGGGGACGGCCCTGCTGATCGCCGTCGGAGTCGCTTTGGACACCATGGGCCAGCTCGAGGCGCACTTGATTATGCGCAACTACGAGGGCTTCTTGAAGAAGGGGCGGATTCGGCAACGCTGGTATAACGTGGGGAGTTCCTGATATGGCGCGTTTGGTTCTCTTGGGCTGTCCGGGGGCTGGAAAGGGGACGCAGTCGAAGGTTTTGGCGCAGCGCTACGCGCTCACGCATATCGCGACGGGCGACATCTTTCGCGCCGAAATCGCTTCGAAGACGCCGCTGGGGCTGCGGGTGGCCGACTATCTCAAGAGCGGAACGCTGGTCCCGGACTCGCTGGTGATCGAGATGGTGGCGGGTCGGCTGGAGCGCGGCGCGGACGGTTTCATCCTCGATGGGTATCCACGCACGTTGGAGCAGGCCCAGGCGCTCGACCAGTATTTGAACCGGACGGGCAAGAAATTGGACATGGTGCTCCATTTAAACCTTGATGAGACGGAGGTGCTGCGGCGTCTGACGCGGCGGCGGAGCTGCTCGGGCTGCGGCGCGCTCTACAATCTGGAGAGCCGCGTTCCCAAGGAAGAGGGAAAATGCGACGAATGCGGCGGAGCGCTGACGCAGCGCGAGGATGACCGCGAGGAGACCGTCCGAAAACGGTTGATGGTCTACGAGGACCTTACCCGCCCGTTGATCGCTTATTACCGGACGGAACACGCGTTCCACGAGATCGACGCGAGTCAAGGAGTCGATCGGGTGACGCAGCAGTTGACCGTCCTCATCGATGGGGCGGCGGTCTCCACCTAAAATGGTTTCGACTGAGAGCGCCGTCGAGGCAAAAAGCCCGGAGGAGATCTCGCTGATGCGAGAGGGGGGTCTTATCGTTGGACAGGTGCTGCATATCTTGTCCCGCGCGGTGACGCCCGGAGTCAGCACGGCCGAGCTCGACCGGATCGCGGAAGCGGAAATTCGGCATCGGGGGGCCAAACCGGCGTTCCTGAATTACCGGGGCTACCCGGCGACGCTTTGTTCTTCCGTGAACTCCGAGGTGGTTCACGGCATCCCCCGCAAAGACAAGGTCTTGCGCGAGGGAGACATCATCAGCCTGGATTTGGGTTGCGTGCTGCGGGGATACTACGCGGACGCGGCCATCACGGTGCCGGTCGGCAACATCTCGGAACGGTCTCGCGATCTGGTGGAGGTGGCGCGGGCGTCATTGGCGCGCGCCGTCGAGCAGATGTGGCCCGGCAAGCGCATTGGGGACATCTCGAACGCGGTGCAAAAATTCGTCGAGGACAGGGGTTATTCGGTCGTGAGGGAGTTCGTCGGCCACGGCATCGGACGGGCGCTGCATGAGGCCCCCGCGGTCCCGAACTACGGCAAGGCCGGCAGCGGCATGCGGCTGTCCGTCGGGATGGTCCTGGCGGTAGAGCCGATGGTGACGATGCGAAAACCCGAGGTCCGCGTCCTGGCGGACGGCTGGACCGCGGTCACCGTGGACGGGAGTTGGGCGGCCCACTTCGAGCACACCATCGCGATCACGGAAGGCGGGCCGCAAATTTTGACGGCGTATTCCGGCGAGGACCCGGGACCGGCGTCAGGACAACGTTCATCCTAAGGAGGGGTATGGGAGGCGACGACAAAATCGAAGTAGAGGGCAGCATCGTCGAGGCGTTGCCCAACGCGATGTTTCGGGTCAAGATTCCGGGTGATAAGGTCGTCTTGGCGCATATCTCGGGCAAGATGAGGATGCACTACATCAAGATTCTTCCGGGCGACAAGGTGCGTCTTGAACTGTCTCCATATGATTTGACGCGCGGGCGGATCGTTTACAGGGAAAAATAAACATGAAGGTTCGAGCGAGCATAAAACCCATCTGTCAGAAATGCCGGTTGATACGACGCCGAGGCGTGCTGCGGATTCTTTGTTCCAATCCGCGTCATAAGCAGCGGCAGGGGTAGCGAGGAGGGATTAGAATCATGGCGCGTGTGGCGGGAGTGGATTTGCCGAGAAATAAGCGGGTGGACATCGCCCTGGGGTACATCTATGGAGTGGGACGGATCACCGCGCGGAGAATTTTGGATAAGCTCAAGGGGAGCATCGACCCGGCGATGCGGGTGAAAGACCTCACCGAAAATCAAGTCGGCCTTCTCAACGCGATCGTATCCAAGGAATACAAGGTGGAGGGAGAGCTGCGCCGGGAGCTCCAGCAGAATGTCCACCGTTACGTGGAGATCGGCTGTTGGCGCGGGGTCCGTCACCGCCGCAATCTGCCGGTCCGAGGACAGCGCACCCGCACGAACGCCCGGACCCGGCGCGGCCGCCGCCGCACCGTAGGCTCTTCCCGCCCCGGGAAGACGGCCGCCGCACCCGCCGCAGCGGGCAAGTAAGGAGAGATTCGATGCCTGAAGAAAAAGAGCAAAAACAAGCCGGCCCGGAAGGCGCCGCGACCGCGCCGGCGGCTTCTTCCAAGGAGCCCGTCGCCAAGGCCGCCGCGCGCAAGAGGGGGGGACGTTTCGTCACCTTCGCGAAGGTGTTTATCCAAGCGACTTTCAACAACACGATCGTCACGATCACGGATGACAAGGGAGACGTGCTGACATGGGCCTCCGCCGGGGCCTCCGGCTTCAAGGGGACCCGCAAGGGAACTCCGTTCGCCGCGCAGATGACCGCCAGCAAGGCCGGCAAGCGCGCGGTGGAGCTGGGGGTCAAGCAGGTCTCTGTGTTCGTGAAGGGCCCCGGTCCAGGCCGGGAAACCGCCATCCGCGCCCTGCAGGCCGTGGGGCTGCACGTCCTGAGCCTCAAAGACGTTTCGCCGCTGCCGCATAACGGCTGCCGGCGCCCCAAGCCGAGGAGGGTCTGATTCATGGCGAGATACGTAGGCCCCGTTTGCAGATTGTGTCGCCGCGAACAGACGAAGCTGTTCCTGAAGGGGGACAAGTGCTTCACCAAATGCGTCCTTGACAAGCGGGCGACTCCGCCCGGAATGGCCAAGCCGCAGCGCGGCAAGCCGTCCGAATACATGATCCGTCTGCGCGAGAAGCAAAAGCTGCGCCGCATGGTCCTCATGACCGAGAGGCCCTTTGCCCGGCTCGTTGGGGAGGCTTCCCGAGCGCCAGGAAAAACGGGGGAACAGCTCCTTAAATTCTTGGAGGTGCGACTCGACAACATCGTCCGTCGGATGGGTTTCGCGATCAGCCTCAAGGCGGCGCGGCAGCTTGTTCTGCACGGGCATGTTC
>JACQPI010000169.1 GCA_016207585.1 Elusimicrobiota bacterium
AATCCGGCGCAAGGGTTCTTAGGCCCTAGAAGAGCATGGCCGTTCCTCAATATCGGATTTTTTTCGACACAAGCGTCTATATCGCCGCCTTGCTTTCCGCCGAGGGCGCCGCCGGGGGATTGCTGCGTCTGGTTGAAAGCGGGGCCGTTCGGATGCTGGTATCGGAGGAAGTGGTCATCGAGGTTGACAGGGTCCTGTCGGGAAAGTTTCCGAAGCTCATCCAGGACAGCCGGCGCCTCTGGAGACATCTCCGCCCCGAAATCGCGCCGAACCCGACCGCCCATCAGATCAAGCCGTTCCTGCTCAAGTTGCCCAAGGGCGACGCTTCGATCCTTTGCTCCGCCCGTTTGGCGCGGGTAGCGGCGTTCGTTACGTGGAATACGCGCGATTTCATGCATCCGGGCGTCATGACGCTTGTTGATTTTCCGATCGTCGTGCCCGCGGAGGGACTGAAACTCTTCAGGAAGTGGATAGAGCCTTTTATAAACCCGTACTGAGTGAGACTTGCGAAAATAATAGCGACCTCTCCAGCGCGATCCCTTCAGCGGGAAACTTTGGAAGCGCGGTCGGACGCGGGTAGAGCTGGAATGAGAAAATAGAAGCGGCTTCCGCGGCCGGGCTCGGATTGCGCGCCGATGATCCCCTGGTGCAGCTCGATGATGGACTTGGAGATCGCCAGCCCCAGGCCCGCGCCGGTCGCCCGGATTGGGTTCTTGACGCGCTCGAACGGGGTGAAGATGCGCCCCAAGGCCTCCTTGGGAATCCCAATTCCGCTGTCCTCCACCGCGCATTCCATGTACGGCTTCTCCTTCTCCGTGACGAACCGGGCCGTGACGCGGATGAGGCCCGCCGGCCGGGTGAACTTCAAGGCGTTCGATATGAAATTGTTGAGGACCTGCGCGATGAGGTCCGGGTCCATGCGCAGCACGGGCAGGCCGGGATCGATCTGCGACTCCAGCCGGACCTTCGCCTCCTGCGCGCGGGCGGCGAAGAAGAGCACCGTGTCCTCGACCACCTTCTTGGGATCGGTCTGGCGCGGATAGAAGTCCAGCTTTCCCCGCTCGATCTTGGCCATCTCGAGCAGGTTGGACACGAAGTGGCCGAGGCGCCCGGCGTTGTCGCGGATGCGCTCCAAGTCCCTCCGGTGTTCCTGGGGCCAGTTCGCGGGGCCGCCCAGTATCGCCTTGACGTAGCTCTCGATGGCGCCCAGCGGCGAGCGCAGCTCGTGGGTGACGGAGGCGATGAAGGTCTTCTTGAGCTCCTCCACCTCCCGCAGGCGCTCCGACATCGCGTCCACGCCGCGCGCCAGGCGGGCGATCTCGTCGCTGCCCCTGGCCCCGACGCGCGATCCGAGCTTGCCCTCTCCGATATTCTTGAGCACCTCCTGGATGAGCAGGACGCGCCGGGTCAGCGTCCAGCCCAAAAATAGGCTGAGCACGATGCCGATCATCATGACCACACCCAGGGCTAGACCCAAGTCCCGCAGCATCGCCTGGAACACCCTGCGCTCGTGCTCCTTGAGGACGTCCGAGCGCAGCAGCACCTCGACCTGGATTTCCTTCCGTAGGTCGCGGTCGGGAGAAGAGAAGGCGAGGCTCCGGACGTCGAAGCCGGAGGCGGGCCGCGTCGACCCTTGGGCGGGCACTTCCTGCCACTGCCCTCCCAAGAGCACCCGGCTGTGGTGCACCTCCGGCCGGCTCCGCGCCAAAAGGGCGAGGAAGTCCAGAAGCATCAGCGGGTCCTTGGCGAGCTGGGCCTCCTCCCCGATGCGGGAGACGTCCTCCAGGAGGCGCCGCACCGTCTCCTCCTCGGCCGCGCGCAGCGTGCCGCGCTGCAACTCCACGAATACGAAGCCGGAGGTGAGCGCCGCCATGGCGATGCCCGCCATCAGCACCAGGGCCAGCTTGATGCGGATGCTCATGACCGAAGCAATCGCGGTCGATTGCGAGGGAATGGTTGAGGCAAGCAGCCGAATACCATGTGGGAGAGCATATTAAGTAAAGAAAAGAAAAGAAAGGTCACGGAAAGAAATGGGAAGTTACTCTCTTATCTTTGCTGATTCATCCGCTGAATCCGTTCCAGGGCCTTCTTAGCCTGTATGTTTTCGGGGTCGATGCGCAGGATGCGCATGAACATCGCGGTCGCCTGCAGGTACTCCCCGCGGGCGTAGTGCTCCACGCCCTTCTGGTAGAGCGCCGGGATGTCGCGAGGATCGCCGACCCGTATCTTCACGGGCGCCGGCGCCGGGCGCGGCGCGGCGGAGGGTTTCGGAGCCTCGGGCTCGGGCTTTCTTTCCTCCTGCAGGATCGAAAGGTCCGGCGGCGGCGCGCCGCCGTCGAGCTTGCGGCGGGCGTCCTCGATGTAGTAGCCGAGCACCTCGCGCTCCTTCGCGTTGGGCTCCAGGAGCAGCGCGCGCTGCCAGACCGCGATCGCCAGCCTGTATTGGCCCAGCACGTAGTAGGTCGAGCCGATCCGCTCCAGGGCGATTAAGTTGTTGGGCTCCAGGAACAAGGCGTCTCTCAAATAAGTCAAGACCTTGTCGCGTTCGCCGCGGTTGTTGGCCGCCTCGGCTCGGAAGACGAACTCCTGCGCCAGGTTGCGGTCGCTTTCCGCCGGCACGCGGTCCGCCTTGAGCCCCGCGTACTCCTCCACCTTGCCCAGGAAATTGGCGAGCTTGACGTCGGCCGGCTTGAGGCTCGATGCGTAGGAGGCCTGCAGGAGCGCCGTCGAATCCTGCCCGAAGAGGAAGCTCTGTATCCCCGAGGAGAGGGCGACCTGCCACCGTTCCCCGAGGTCGGTCATGTCGATGTCGGGATAGAACGAAGCGACGAGGCCCAGGCGGTTGGACAGCCGCACCATCGAGGGATCGGGGGGGATCTCCTCGGAGCCCAATTGGGTCAGGGCATAGTGGGCCATCCGGAAGCGGCCGCCCTGGGTTTCCCGCAGGATCTTTTCCAGCTTGGGATCGCTCAAGTCGTGCGGCCTCTGCGCGTCGAGATAGGGCATCTTGCCGGAACGCGCGATGAGCGCCTGCTCGAAGAGCTCCTTGGACATCTCCTCCTCCGCGGTCGGCACGCCGAAGTGGAACGTGAGCGAGGCCCGATGGGTCCCCGCGGTCTCCTGGAT
>JACQPI010000175.1 GCA_016207585.1 Elusimicrobiota bacterium
AAGTAGAGCAGGGTGAGGGCGGGCAGGAAGATATGTTTCGCCAGATCCCAAAAGGCCGCGAGGTTGCGGTTCAAAAGGGAGTCCAGGAGCAGAAATCCGGTGTAGTGGCGGAAGGACTCCGAATGGACCAGAAGATCCACCTCGAGGCCGTAGCGTCCGGGCGGGAACATCTTGAGCTTTCCGTAGAAGATCATGAGAAGCAAAAGGCCCAGCACGAACGTCGGCAGGGAGTAGCCCGTGATGGCGATGAAGCGCGACACGTGGTCCGCGAAACGATCTTTATGAACCGCCGAGAGGGTGCCGAGCCAGATGCCGAAGAGCAGGATCGGGATGAATGCCGCAAGCGTCAACTCGAAGGTCGCGGGGAAAAACGCCCGGATCGCCTCGGCGACCGGCATCTTGGCCGTTTCGGAATAGCCGAGGTCCCCCCGCAGCACCTGCTTGAGCCAGGTCCAGTACTGCACCGGCATGGGGTCGCGCAGGTGGTACTTCTCGATGACCGCCTCCAGGGCCGAGAGCTGGCGCGGGTCCTTGACGTAGAGCGCGGCCCGCATTTCCGGAGACAGAAATTGAAGCAGGCCGAAGAGGAGGGCCGTCACCCCCACCATGACCAGCGGCAGAAGGGCCAGACGCTTGGCGATGAAGCTCAGCATCGTCGCCCCCTCATGGCTTGGGAGCTTCCTTATACATGGGGTAAAAGTAGGCGCCCCAGGGCGCGTCCGGGAAGACGGGGTTGTTGATCCAGCCCTTGACCCAGGTGCGTTGGACCCGGTAGAGCGCCTGGTCGATGAATAGGAGGTGAGGGACGTCCTCGAATTCGAGTTCCTGGAGTCGCTGGTATATCTTTTTGCGTTTTTCCGGATTGGTCTCGTCGAGCGCTTGCTCGACCCAACGGTCGGCTTGGGGATTTTTATACCTTTGGGCGAATGGATAGCTGCCTTGCGAGTGCATCAGCGGAAACGCGAAGTTATGGGGATCCGGAAAGTCCGCCTTCCAGCCGATGATGAAGACCGGCAGCTTGGATGCCTTGTAGCCGTCCAGGAACGTCGGCCATTCGACCGGGCGGACGTTGATCCTGAACTTGGGATTGAGGCCTTCGATGTTGCGCTTGAGTATCTGGCAGAGGTTCTCGCGGATCGTGTTGCCGGAGTTGTAGAGAAAGCTGAATTCAAAGCCGTTCTCCCAGACTTTTCCTCCCCATGCCTTCTGGAAATGAGCGCGCGACTTTTCCAGGTCCAGCGAGTATACCCTCTGCTTGGGATTGTGACCGGGCAGCGTTTTGGGAATGCAGCCGGTCGCCTGCGTCCCCTTGCCGCGGAATACGTCCCGGATGAAGCCCTGGTAGTCGAACGCGTAGGAGAAGCCTTTGCGGACGTCGAGGTCCGAGAAGAAATCGGGCGGGACCCCGTTGCCGTCGAGCTTGCCAGAGCCGATATAGGGGTTGGCGACGGGGTTGATCTTGAAGGTGAAATAGGCGACCGGGTTCATCTCGATGGTCGGTAGGTCGTCGATCACCTCGATGCCAGGGAGGTTCTGGAACTGATTGTACTCGGGCGAGAGGCAGTAGACGTTGTCCACGTCGCCGGCCTGTAGCATCAGTTTGCGCGTTCCCATCTCGGTGACCGTCTTGATGATTACCCGCTTGAGCTTGGCGGGCTTTCGCCAGTAATTCTCGTTGCGTGCCAGAATGAGCTCCTTGGTCCGCCGTTCCCAACGCTCCAGCATGAACGGCCCGGTTCCGTTGGCCTTTTCGAAGAAGGGCGCGTTTTGCTTGGCGGGGTTGTTATATTTGGCCCAGGTCGCCTCGGAGCCGTCCCAATCCCCATTCTTGGCCGCCCACTGCTTGGATAGGACCGGCGCCCACTGGGCGAGGATGGTCAAGAGCGGCGCGTAGGGCTTGGGCAGCCGCAACACGACCCGGTCGCCTTCCACCTGCACTGCGCGCGCGGCGTCCTTGTAGGCGTTCGGGTTTAGTTTGCCTTTCTCGTCCCGCGTCGCCGGGTAGCCGACGAGAGGTTGAAGGAGCAGGGAGGAGGGGCCCGCGTCGCGGTCCTGGAGAAGAAAACGGAGAATCGAATACCTCACGTCCTCGGGGGTCATGGGGGTCCCGTCATGGAACCGGACGCCCTTGCGGATCGGGATGCGGTACGTCTTCCCGTCCTTGGACAGGAGCCCGTTGGCGCGCGACGGGACCTGGGTCGCGATTCGCGGTTCCAGCCTTTCGGTGGACGTCCCCTCGTAGTCGAAAAGCGGTTCATAGATGTTGAGCGCGATAAAATGGCTGGCGGTGTCGTAAGACCAGGCGGGGTCGAGGCTGTCGGCGTCGGTGATCGTGGCGTAGGTGTAGGTGTCCGGATTTTTGACCTGCGGCAGGGCCGGAGCGCTTGTGGCAAGACCTAACATCAACGCCGCCGCGGCGCGTTGGACGACGAGGCGCAGGGACAAGACCGGGCTCATCGGGGTTCTCCTTTGTAGACGGGGTAGAAGTAGCCGTACATGAGGATGGGGTTGTAGCCCCAGTCCCGTACCCAGCCGCGCCGGGCGCGCACGAAATAATCGTCCACCGTGAATAGCGCCGGCAGGTCCTCGTAAGCGAGCTGCTGCAGGTCGAAATAGAGGGCCCGGCGTTTGTCCGGGTCCAGCTCCCGGACGGCCTTCTCCATGAGCAGGTCGGCCCGCGGGTTCTTATAGCCGGCGGCCCGGGCGTAAAATCCCTCGCTGTGCAGGAAGGGGTGGACGGCGTTGTGAGGGTTGGGGTAGTCCATGGCCCAGCGCGCGTTGACGAGGGGAAGCTTCCCGGCGATGAAGGCGCTCAGGAAGGTGGACCACTGGATGCCGCGTATGTCGACGCGGAACTTGGGATTGACGGACTCGACGCCCTTCTTCAATATCTCGCACGCCAACTGGCGGTCCGCGCGGCCCTGGGCGTAGGTCAGGGTTAGCCTGAATCCTTTTTCCCAGACCTGCCCGCCCCAAGCCTTTTTGAAAAGTTCGGCCGCTCTCTGCGGGGAATAGGAATGGACCGCCTGGCGGTAATTGTAGCCGAAGGCGGCCGGGGGGATCGGGCCGCGCGCGCGGGTCCCTTTGCCACGGAAGCCGTCGCGCAGGAAGGCCTCGTAGTCGAAGGCATGCGCGAAGGCGCGGCGAAGATCGACATCGGCGAAAAAATCGGGCGGGACGCCGTCGCCGTCGAGACTCCCCGAGCCGACGTAAGGATTTCCCTGGAGCTGCGTCTTGAAGTTGAATATGAAGGCGCCGTCGATTCCCAGCCTCGGAAGCTCGTCGTCGATCACCACGCCCTCGAGGCCGGAGAGCTGGGGCAGGAACTGCCGCTCCACGAAGGCCGCGTCCGCGTCCCCCGCCTGCAGCAGGAGCTTGCGGGTCGAGAACTCATCCACCGTTTTGAAGATGAGATGCGTCAGCTTCGGTGGAGGCCGCCAATAGTTGAGATTGCGCCGCAAGACGAGCTGTTTTTCCCTTATATTCCATAGATCGAGCGCGAACGGGCCGGTCCCGTTGACGTGCGTATGGAGGTGGGAGCCTTCCTTGGGAATATTGTTGAACCGGGTCCACGTCTTCTCGGTGCCGTCCCAGCCGCCGTTGGCGACCGTCCACGGTTTGGAGGCGATTGCCGCGTACGAGGCGAGGATCGACAGCAGGGGGGCGAAAGGCTTTTTTAGGCGCAAGACGAGGGCTCCTCCCTCGACCCGCAGGGCCTCGTCGGCGGCATTGAAAAGTTCCGGGATCGGCTTGCCGGAGCCGTCGCGGCTCGTCTGGACCCCCAGGATCGGCTCCAGCAAGAGCGACGAGCCGCCCCCGGCGCGGTCCATGAGGAGCAGCCGCATCAGCGAATACTTGGCGTCCTCGGCCGTCAAGGGCGAGCCGTCGTGGAATCGGACCCCTTTGCGGATCGGGAAGGTGTAGGCGAGCCCGTCGGCCGAGAGGAGGCCGTTGCCCTTGCTGGGCACGATGGAGGCCAAGAGGGGTTCGAACTCCGTCACGGAGCCGCCCTTGTAGCCGACGAGCCCCTCGTACATCTGCCACATCACCTCGTGGCTGATCCCGTCGTACATCCAGTGCGGATCGAGCGAGTCGATGTCCCCGACGATGGCGTACACCAGCATCTCCGGCCTCGGAATCTGAGCATGCCCCGGAGTTCGAGAGGATGCGGCGGCGCCGAGCGCAAGAATAAATGCCGCGACGTTTTTGGCGAACGTTCGACGCCTCCGGGAACTATGGCCGGCCATAGTCGGTATGCGCGGCACGGATCGATTTAGCCATGGTGCTTTTTCGATCCGAGACTCCACTTCTCCGCGCCGATGAGCGTCAGGACGGCCACGAGGACGCCGAAGGCCGCCACGGAGGTGAGATTGCAGTGCGACCATTCGCCGATGCGGCCGCTCATGTCGAGCGCCGCGACGAGCTTGGAGTTGAGCGCGAAGAGAGCCACGACGATCCCGGCGATGGCGCCTCCCGCGATGTAACCCGAGGAGAGCAGCACGCCGGGGCTCATCTCGGACTCGGCCGCGCTGCGTTTGGCCCAGGCGTCCGCGACCCACCGCACGGCGCCGCCCACGAAGATGGGCATGGAGGTCGCCAGCGGCAGATAGACTCCGACCGCGAAGGGCAGAGACGGCACGCCGCAGAGCTCCAGCACCAGGGCGATCGCGACTCCCAGAAGCACCAGGCCCCAGGGCAGTTTTTGCGTCAGGATCCCGTCGATGATGAGCGACATCAGCCGGGCCTTGGGGGCGTTGTACTTTTGCACGGGCGTCCCGTCCGGCCGGGCCGTCTCGGTGCCGTTGATGCCGGGATCGACGAGGTACTGGATGTCGCCCTGCTCGTTGACGAGGTACTTCCCCGCCCCCAGCCCCGCGACGTCCCCCTCCCCG